>VGFN01000022.1 GCA_016868875.1 Bacteroidota bacterium | reverse complement strand
AAGGCCGCGTTCGATCAGTCCTTACAGTTCATGATCTAATTTTCTTGGATTTACCGTCCACCTACTCCTGGATCGATCGCAAGGTCTATCGCTTCAAGACCAAACGATCCTTGGCCTTAGCCGACCGGGTTGTGGCCATCAGCGAGGCAACCCGTCGTCAACTGCTGCAGCATTTTCCTGAACATGAGCACAAAATTCAGGTCATTTTGCAACCATGTTCCCCTGAATATTATGCAGAATCGCCGGAGTCCTTCCCGCATCCCTTGGCGGATCAAGCGTATTGGCTCTGGGTGGGAACCGTCGAGCCACGCAAAAACCTGGAAGCCGTCCTGCATGCCTTGCATCTCACCCCTGCAGACGAAAGATTACCCTTGGTGGTCATCGGGAATACGAGCCATCCCTATGCCCAACAATGCGTCCAAGTGGCAGCAAGCCTGGATTTGAAGGTTCATTGGAATCCACATCGCCACCCAGACTCGGGTAAGCCTTTAGACGAAAAAGCCAACCTCATCCCTTGGTATGGCCACGCTCAGGGTTTGGTGTACCCATCGCACCTGGAAGGATTCGGCCTGCCGGTGGCAGAAGCCCTGCTCAGCCGTTGCCCGGTGATCACGACCCATCACAGCTCCATGGCCGAAATTTGCGGTCCCTTCGGCCTTCTGGTGGATCCTACCCAGCCCGAGGAACTGCAAGCCGCCATGGCCTCCCTGCGCAATGACCCAGCCAAGGCCGGAACATTACGTCAGGAGGCTCAAAGCAGAGCCCTATCCTTACTCGACCCCCGTAGGCTCACCGGACAATGGATGAACCTCTACCGTGAACTCATTAGCGGATGAAATCCAAATTTCCCTGGGCCATAAACCTCATTACCCTTAAAATTCTTAATTTTGAGACTATGGGAAGAAATCTCTTTCTTGGAACATGGGTCTTGATCCTTGTCTTGGGTTCCTGCGTTCACGAGTCCCTTGCCCCGCCCGATCTACGACCTGACTACGTGAGTTCCCCCTGCTCTTCGGATTCTTCTTATTTTGTGAGGGATGTTTTGCCAATTTTACAGAGTAATTGTGCAATGAGCGGCTGCCACGATGCCCAGACCCAAACGGAGGGGGTTCGTTTGGATCATTACCGGGCCGTCATGGAAACGGGGGATGTGAAACCCGGCAGACCAGACAATAGCGAAATATTCGAAGTTTGCCTGGAAACCAACAGCTACAAACGCATGCCTCCTCCCCCACGTTCTCCTTTGGACTCCGCTCAACGAAATCATCTGCGGCGTTGGATCCTTCAAGGCGCTCGTAACAACGATTGTTCCAATCCATAAAGCATCCCCTAAATCCCAATTCTCCTAACATGGCCCCCAAAAAAAGCTATTGGATCGTAATCCCCCTGCTCATCGCGGGCCTAGGTTGGTACGGCGTTCAGCAATGGAACAAAGCCCCTGAATCGTTGGCCAATACCCCTGCTAGCCAAGTCTTGGAAGCCCAACAATTGTTGAACGAATTTCAAAACAAGACCGATCAGTCCAATCAATTGTATTTGAACCGAGTGATTCAAATTTCAGGTACTTGCCTCCGATCCGAATCCCAAGGTGACTCTGTTCATTACGTGTACCTTGGGGAAAACGGTGATATCCTTTGTCAACTTGAATCCAAGCAGGGTCCCCTTCCCCAAAAGGGGGATGCCATTCAGTGCAAAGGGATTTGTACAGGCTACGATGATCTCACTGGTGGAGTGTCGATGAACCGTTGCATCTTGACTCCGAAGAACTAGTTTATTCTTCAATCTTATACACTTTGGACCCTTTAAGCGTTTAATAAGAGGTGATTCAATACCATCTACTGAAAAATCCCTATGAAATCCCGATTCAATCTTCGCCCATTACTGACCCCATCCTCAGGTCCCGGTACAGCCTTTTTTTGGGGGCTTTTGTTGATGACCGCTTCAGCTTCAACCTCGCTAGGTCAAACATCCGGCAAGTACATGACCCGCACAGGATATGCCAATTTCGTGGCCGATGGGATTATCAAAGACGATGTAGCCGCCAAAACCAATACCGTGACTGCAGTTCTCGACCCCAACACTGGACAAGTCCAAGTACGTATTCCCATCAATTCTTTTGTGTTTCGGAAGGCCTTGATGCAAGAACACTTTAATGAAAATTACCTACAATCCCATCAATTTCCCTTTGCGAATTTCAAAGGCCAGGTAGCCGATTGGGATGCATCCATGATGCAAAAATCAGGCATCCAAAAGATAAAATTCATAGGCAAACTCGAGATTCACGGCATTAGCAAGGACGTCGTAGAACCGGGAACTATGGAACTCAGTGGCGGGCAAATTCGGATGGCCACCGACCTTATGATCACCGTGGCCGACTATGGTATTAAAATACCCACCTTGGTCCGTGACAAAATTGCCAAAGAGGCGGCCGTCCATGTGGAAGTGCACCTCAAGCCCTCAGGTCAATAAATCGTAACCAAGGGACCTTGGACGTCGCATCCACGTCCATTGGGTTCAACGCATCCTTGTAGGTTTGCAGCACAGCAGGTCCCCCGTAGGCCAAAGTTGACCACATGCCTTCCACTCGCTCCATGGGAATTCCTGATGGGGTCAGGTTACGAATCACCTTTTGGGCCGCCTCGTGTTCTCCTTTGAATTTGCGACGAAGTGCCTTCCGGTATAGCTGTTCCAAACGCTCCAATTCTTGAATCATCTTGTGTCTGGATGCCCCCACCGCTCCGAGCAATCCTGAATCCACGTCAAGCAACAACGATCGCAAGGGATGAATCAAGGATTCCACTTTATTTTCTGCCCAGGTACCGAAGTTATTTTCGTTCCAGAACGGGGATGCCGAAGGGTGCTTTTGAACGATGAGCGACCAAAATTTAGACTCTAATTCTTCTGCAGATTTCCCTAAATCATCCCATGCCCAACCCGATGCTGTCCATTGTTGCGAAATTTCCGGTGTCAACCAGGTCAAGGAAGGCCTCAATAAAGTGATTGGAAATGGAACTTCGTAATGAGCAAACAAGGGTTTGAGCGCGGCCCAATACAATTGCTCGGAACCTCCACCCACAAAAGCCACATTAGGAATTGAAAATTCCTGATATAGAGGCCTTAATGCCACACCTGGGCTGAACACGTCGGGAGGCATTCCCAACAAATCTTCAGCATTCCATCTTCCCTCCGGCTTGATTCTTGCCTTTCCATCCAACACAAAGAATGGCCAATCGCGAACATGCAAGTCCACTGCAATCCCATGATTTGCCAACATTTGCTCCTTGCGTTGTTCAACAAGAGAGGCCGCTAAGCCTGGTGATTGAATTTGATCCCTCCATACCGGCGCAAAGGCTTCTTTGAGCATGGCATCATCCCCATCCAAGACCAGTAAACTGTTGCCTACAGCACCAACACCTTGCTCCAGCCACCCTCCATCCCCCAACAAGGCATGGGCCAACCTCCGAGTCGATTGCGCGACCGTAAAACCACGGGCATACGCGTTTTGCAATAAACTTAGAACCTCTTCGCGATAAGGCGCGTTTTCGAAAGCATCGAACCAACCGATCGATACGGGATCCGGCACTATTAATCGCCCAAAAGCAAAAGTTCCCTTGTCCCCTTCCCAATCCAGGCGGTTGCCATTCACAACACAATGTCCCAACTCAGCCAAATCATGGTCTTCCGAGCCCATCCAATACAAGGGAACCCACTGAAATTCAGGAAGAATTTTGGTGAGATGATCGGCCAAAGCCTTGGTCGAAAACAATTTATGCAACCAATACGCCGGGCCGCCCAACCAATTCGGCTGATGAGCCGTGGTGACCACCATAGTTCGAGGGGATTCGAGCAAGACGGATGTCGCATGGGGCATTTCCAAGCCTGACAGCTTGTACTGCCTGCGCAGTGCAACAATCAAGCGCATTCGCTGTTCCATGCTGAAGGAAGCGGACCTTGCATGGGCCGTGGTCATTAGCTGTTCCGACACAGACTCCGAAGCATTGGCCAAGGGATTAAACTCGCCCGAGGACCACCACCGACGTAGGGATTCGGATGCCCAGGTTCCATGGGCCAACGACAAGCTATGCACCAAAGTGGCCATCGACTATGCGATCTCTAAGGTTACCGATTCTATTGGAAACAAAGTCATGAAAGTTGAATCTAAGCAGGCTTGGCGACCAAATCAAATTCTTCGGCACGGACAATTTCTACCTGGACCATTGAACCCACCGACCAAGAACGGGTTTGCTCGTTCATGGGGATCAGCACCTCGTTATCAACCTCTGGGGAATCAAATTCACTCCGTCCAACCCAATGCTTGGATTCTTCCCGATCCAAAAGGACCTTCATGGATTGCCCCACTTTGCCGTGGTTAAGATCCAAGGAAATCTCTTGCTGCAAAGCCATCAAGGTATCGGCACGCTCTTCTTTGCACTCTTCAGCAACATTGTCCTCGAGCAGGTAGGCCGAGGTATTCTCCTCGTGGGAATACTTGAATACCCCCATTCTTTCCAGACGCGTTTCCTTTGCAAAATCGACCAATTCTTGAAATTCCGCTTCGGTTTCTCCGGGAAAGCCAACCATCATCGTGGATCTCAGGTGAATACCTGGCACGGTTTGGCGAATTTCCTCCAGGAGTTTGCGGGTCTGCCTAGCCGATATACCTCTGCGCATTCGTTTCAAAACGCTGTCAGAAGCATGTTGCAGGGGCATATCCAGGTACAAACAAATGTTGGCTCGTTCCCTGATCAAAGGCAGGATCTCCAAGGGAAACTGACCAGGGTAGGCGTATTGCAAACGAATCCACTCGGCACCGGATTCCGCGGAGAGCCTGTCCAACAAATGAGCCAACTCCCGTTGCCCTGTCTGATCCAAACCGTAGTACGTCAAATCTTGTGCGATGAGCACCAATTCTTTCACCCCACCCCGAACTAAATTTTTCGCCTCCTCCAACAAGTCCTGAACCGATACTGAGCGATGGTTACCGCGCATCAAGGGTATCGCGCAGAAGGAACATGGCCGATCACAACCCTCTGAAATTTTCAGAAAGGCCGTATGAGAGGGCGTACTTATTCGGCGTTCTCCCAACAATTCCTTTCGATAATCCACACCCAACCCGCGTAAAATGGAGCGTAGCTCCATGGTGCCGTACCAAGCATCCACCTGCGGTATTTCCTTTTCAAGGTCCAATCGGTACCGATGCGACAGACAGCCCATCACCAAGAGTTTGGCTATTTTGCCATCTTGACGTGCATCGGCGTATTGCAGAATGGTGTCGATGGATTCTTGCTTGGCGTTTTCGATAAAACCGCAGGTATTGATGATCACCGTTTGGTTGGCATCGTTATTGCCTGAGCTTTCATCCAAGATCTCGAAATCACCCGCATGCAATTGGGTGGCCAATCGCTCCGAATCCACGGTGTTTTTGGAACAACCCAAGGTGATTAATCGAACCAGTGAGGGTTTCTTGGGTAATCCTTTGGTTCTCATGCTAATCAGCGTTTATTGGGGATAAGGCTCCTCGTACAAGGGTTAAACGAATCGAGGCGTTAAAAGGTTCAAGAAACCTGTTCGAATAATCCGTCCACAAAAGCCTCCTTATCAAAGACTTGCAATTGCTCCATTCCCTCACCAACCCCCACAAAGCGTATCGGTAATTTAAATTCTGCGCAGATCCCAATGGCCACACCCCCTTTGGCTGTACCGTCTAATTTGGTTAGAATGAGACCCGTCACTTGGGTCGCTGCGGTAAATTGCTTGGCCTGCTCCACCGCATTTTGTCCAGTCGAGGCATCCAGAACCAGCCAAACTTCGTGGGGGGCACCCTCCAAACACTTATTCAAAACGGTACGAACTTTGGATAGTTCAGCCATCAAATGTCCTTTGTTATGCAAACGTCCGGCGGTGTCAATGAGGACAATATCCGCGGAAGAGGCCATGGCTGATTTGAGGGTATCAAAGGCCACCGATGCGGGATCCGATCCGCTTTGCTGGTGAACCACCCGAACCCCTGTGCGCTCACCCCACAACAACAATTGCTCCACAGCCGCTGCACGGAAGGTATCCGCTGCACCCAATACGACTTGTTTGCTGGCCTGCTTGAAGCGCCATGCCAATTTGCCTATACTGGTGGTCTTGCCAACCCCATTGACGCCTACTACCAAAATGACATGAGGCTTGGTGAGCTTGTTCTCTTCATCCTTAAAGTCTGCTCCCAATAACTCCAAAATGTGCTCCTTAAGCAAACCCTGCAGGTCCTCCGGCTTCAAATCTCTACGGCGTTCGATTTCTTGATGAAGTCTGCTCATGATTTTGACCGTGGTATTCACCCCCACGTCCGCCGACAAGAGGATTTCCTCCAATTCTTCCAGCAAATCATCGTCTATCCTTGTCCTACCGCTGAACAATCGCAAAATCTTGGAAAAGAAACCCTCCTTGGTTCTCTCCAAGCCTTTGACCAAGGCCTCTTTCTCCTTACGGCCCTTTAGAAAATCAAAAAATCCCATACCTAACAAAAAAGGCCTTCCGTGTTGGAAAGCCTTTCCTTGAAATTTTCAAAATATATTATTTAGAAAAATAGTCCTTGACCTTATCGGCCCTTACGAACTCTTCTCTGAAGGTGTATGCGCCGGTTTTCTCGGAACGCTTGGCGCGAATGACCTTAACGACTTTCTCTTGTTCACTGGCTTCCTTTTTGAGGGTTGCCACAACTTTTTTGGCCATGGTTCAGTGCTTTAATTATTTGATTTCTTTGTGGTTAGTCACCTTTTTGAGCACGGGATTGTATTTCTTGAGCTCCATGCGATCCGGTGTATTCTTCTTGTTCTTGGTGGTGATATAGCGGGACATGCCGGGCATACCGCTCGTTTTGTGTTCCGTGCATTCGAGAATGACCTGAATGCGATTACCTTTTTTGGCCATGGTTTAGAGTATTAAAAGCGCTGAATCAAACTTTGCCTTTGGTCAGAAAATCGTGGACGACTTTGCCCATTCCGTTCTTGGCGATGGTACGGATGGCTGAGGTCGAAACCTTCAAGGTAATCCATTCCCCGCTTTCAGGAATATAGAATTTCTTCAATTGCAAATTGGGATTAAAGCGACGCTTGGTCTTGACATTCGAGTGGGAAACATGGTTTCCTTTGATGGCGCGCTTGCCGGTTAAATCACAAACCTTGGACATGGGTTCTGTATTAGTGGGAGGTTACAATCTAGCTTGGAGACAAAAAAGAAATTGTTTCGAGTTTAATCCAAAATCCCATGGAGCCAGGCGCTAAATTTGGTCATTGAAGCGCTTTCACTTTTTGGGAACGCAAATATACTCCAATTAGGCCTCCATTCATCCCCATTGCTCACCCTTAGCCAATATTTCACCTTCTGAACCTTGCCCCATGAACATCGAGTCTCCCCCAATTTCCGCACTGGACCTAGAGCACCAATACGGGGCCCAAAATTACCATCCCCTTCCTGTAGTGCTCCACAGGGGTTCCGGTTGCAGGGTTTGGGATACGGATGGCAAAGAATACTTGGATTTTCTGTCAGCCTACTCCGCAGTCAATCAAGGCCATGGGCATCCCCGCTTGATTAAAGTTTTGCATGAACAATCAGCACGTTTAACCTTAACATCTAGAGCTTTTCATAACGATAAGTTAGGGAAATATTGCGAATTCATGTGCCAAACTTTCGGGTTTGACCGTCTGCTCCCTATGAACACCGGGGTAGAAGCCGCCGAAACCTCGGTCAAATTGGCCAGGCGTTGGGCCTACGAAGTCAAGGGGATCGCCCCCAACTCTGCGCTGATGGTATTTCCGGAGGGAAATTTCTGGGGAAGGTCGATTGGGGCCATTTCAGCGAGCACAGACCCCGACTCCTACGGCGGATTTGGCCCCTTGGTTCCCGGCTTTGTCAAAGTCCCCTACAATGATCTCGCGGCCTTGGAATTGGCTTTTCAGAATCCGAATGTAGCCGCCTTCATGCTGGAGCCCATCCAAGGGGAGGCCGGCGTCGTTGTCCCGGATCAGGGCTACCTGGCATCCGTCAGAGCGCTGTGCACCAAGTACCGCATTTTGATGATCGCGGATGAAATTCAAACCGGTCTGGGGAGAACGGGCGCTCTCCTTGCCTGCGATCACGAGCATATCAAGCCCGATATCCTGGTTTTGGCCAAAGCCTTGGGCGGTGGAATGCTGCCCGTTTCGGCCGTTCTCTGCGCTGATGAAATCATGCTCACCATAAGGCCTGGCCAACACGGGTCAACCTTTGGGGGAAATCCCCTAGCCTGTGCGGTAGCCAGCGAAGCCGTCCAAATTATTTTGGACGAAAACCTTCCCCAAAATGCCGCAGACATGGGACGCCTTCTCCAAGAAGGCTTGCAAGATTTGGTAAATACCTTCCCCATCCTCCATTTCACCCGCGGCAAAGGCCTGCTTCAGGCCTTGGTCTTCGACCAGGACCAACCGGATATGGCTTGGAATTTCTGTGTGAAATTGATGGAGCTTGGATTGCTCGCCAAACCAACCCACGGACATATTGTTCGCCTAGCCCCACCTTTGATGATCAACGGCAACGAAGTTTCCATGGCCTTGGAGCGCTTGAATCAAGCCCTTCGGACTTTATAAGGGCTTTCGACTTGGGTAGATGGAATGATCGTCTAGGCGACCCTTGCCTTATCGAACGGATTGAACCACCTTGCGGAAGGATTCCGGGTGATTCATCGCCAAATCCGCAAGGACTTTGCGGTTGAGGTCAATGGAGGAATTGTTCAATTTGCCCATGAGTTGGGAATATGAAATACCCTCTTGACGAGCGGCGGCATTGATACGGGCAATCCACAAATTACGGAAATGCCTTTTCTTGGCTTTTCTATCGCGGTAGGCATAGGTCAAGGCCTTTTCGACCGCGTTCTTGGCGACGGTGAAAACGGTGGACCTGGTGGTGAAATAACCCTTGGCTAATTTCAAAACCCGCTTACGACGGGCATGGGCGGCGACGTTATTGGACGATTTGGGCATGGGGGCTTATTTACCAATAGTTAACAAACGCTTGATGAGAGCTTCGTTGGTGGTATCCACCAAGGCTCCGTGACTCAGACGGCGCTTCTGCACGGTACTCTTCTTGGTCAAAATATGACGCTTGTAGGCGTGCTTACGCTTGATTTTGCCTGTTCCGGTAAGAGCGAACCTCTTTTTGGCACCGGAATTGGTTTTCATTTTGGGCATAACGCGGGTTTTAGGCCCCTTAGCCAAGGAACAGCCTTGTTTCAGGGATCGCAAAAGTACGCAAAAAATATCGGGTTTGTATCCTTATTTCTTGGTTCCTTTGGGGGCCAAAGAAATAAACATACGCTTTCCTTCCAATTTTGGAAGACTTTCTACTTTGCCTACCTCTTCGAGTTGTTGAGCAAAGGTGAGCAAAAGCAATTCGCCACGCTCCTTGAAAATAATGGCTCTACCCCTGAAATGCACGTAGGCCCTAACCTTGGAACCTTCTTGGAGAAAGTTCTTGGCGTGCTTGAGTTTGAATTGAAAATCGTGATCATCGGTATTCGGACCAAAGCGAATCTCCTTGACCAAATTCTTGGCGGCATGGGCCTTGATTTCCTTCTCCTTTTTCTTTTTCTCGTATTGGAATTTGCTGTAATCAGTGACACGGCAAACGGGAGGTGTCGCGGTCTCCGCGATAAGGACCAGGTCAAGGCCCAATCCTTCGGCTATTTGCAAGGCCTTGGCCAAGGTGTAAACCCCTTGTTCCACATTTTCACCGACCAGGCGAACCTGCTCTGCTCGAATGTTTTCATTGATTGGGTCGACAGGCTTCTGCTGCCTTCTGTTAAAATTAGGATTACGAACAGGCTGATTGATAAGGACCTCCTTTGTTTAGATTAAATTAAAAAAATGAAAAAATCAAGTTGAATCAAGAAAATAATCGAGAACAGTCCATGGGGAATGGCTTAGCGGACTGCATCAAGCTCGGTATTCAAGAGCGCCACAAAGGCCTCTATTCCCAATGTTTCCCCTTGACCCTGTCCATGGCGACGCACAGCCACCGTCCGGGATTCCACCTCTTTCTCCCCGATAATTAGCATGAATGGGATCTTCTGAACTTCGGCATCACGGATTTTTCGTCCAATTTTTTCGTCTCGTTGGTCAATGGTACTGCGAATATCGGCAGTTGTCAGCATGCTTTGGATTTCTTGGGCAAAATCCTGAAACTTTTCAGAAATGGGCAGAATCGCAACCTGTTCCGGGGCCAGCCACAACGGGAAATTACCCGCACAATGTTCGATCAAAAGAGCCACAAAGCGTTCCATGGAGCCAAAGGGAGCGCGGTGGATCATGACCGGTCTGTACCGGGCATTGTCGGCTCCCACATACGTCAAGTCAAATCGTTCGGGTAGGTTGTAATCCACCTGAATCGTACCCAATTGCCAGGAGCGTCCCAAGGCATCGTGCACCATAAAGTCCAATTTGGGACCGTAAAAGGCTGCTTCGCCAGGGACCGTTACCGTCTGCATCCCCATTTCTGTGGTGGCCTCAATAATGGCCTGTTCGGCCTTGGCCCAAGCCTCATCTGTTCCTATGTATTTGGTGCGATTGGCCGGGTCCCTAAAAGAAATTTGAGCGGTGTATTTCTCAAAACCAAGAACATCAAAAACCTTCAATACCAAGGATATAACCTTCTTGAATTCGTCTTTTACTTGATCATCTCTGCAGAACAAATGCGCATCGTCCTGGGTGAACCCTCTCACTCGGGTCAGTCCATGCAACTCCCCGTGTTGCTCGTAGCGATAAACCGTCCCAAACTCTGCTAATCGAAGAGGGAGATCCTTGTAAGAGCGGGGCTTGGCCTTGTAAATCTCGCAGTGATGAGGGCAGTTCATGGGCTTGAGCAAATACTCTTCCCCTTCGTGCGGTGTGAGTATGGGTCTGAACGAATCTTGGCCGTATTTGTCCCAATGCCCTGACGTTTGGTAAAGCTCTTTGTGCCCGATATGCGGGGTTACCACCTGCACATAACCCGCCCTGACTTGCTGTCTGCGCAAAAACTGCTCCAAGACTTCGCGGACCATGGCCCCCTTGGGCAACCACAGCGGGAGCCCCATGCCCACCTTCTCACTAAAGGTAAACAATTCCAATTCCTTGCCCAACTTGCGGTGATCCCTTTTGCGCGCTTCCTCCAACAGGTGGAGGTGTTGCTCCAAGTCCTTGGCGGTGGGAAAAGAGACGCCGTAGATCCTCGTCAATTGTTTGTTCTTCTCGTTGCCTCTCCAATAGGCTCCGGCGGTGTTCAATAATTTGATTGCTTTGATTTTGGAGGTATCGGGGATATGTGGCCCACGGCACAAATCCGTGAATTGCCCTTGGGTATAGAAGGTAATTTGTCCGTCAGCCAAACCCTCAAGCAATTCCATTTTGTACGGGTCGCCCTTCTTGGTGAAATACGAGATGGCCTCCGCTTTGGAAATTTCTTGACGTTCAAAAGAGGCGCCCGTTGCGGCAAGGGCTTGCATCTTTTTCTCAACTACCTCGAAGTCATCGCTTGAAAAAGAATAATCCCCAAAATCAATGTCGTAGAAGAAGCCCTGCTCAATCGCTGGACCTATCCCCAATTGGATCCCTGGATAGAGGGACTCCAAAGCCTCCGCAAGCAAGTGAGCACTGCTGTGCCAAAAAGTAGATTTACCCCCTTGGTCCTCCCATTTCAAAAGACGAAAGGTGGATTCAGCGGGTAAAGCCCGGTTCAAATCCCAAACTTCACCATTGACATCGCAGGCCAGCACCTGCCGAGCCAATCCCTCTGAAATGGAACGAGCCACGTCCAACCCGGTCGTACCGCTTGGGTAGTTTCGACGAGTTCCGTCAGGGAGTTGGACGATGATTTCAGAATGATTCATGGAATACTACGGGAGGTGGGGAATTTGCCTTTCGAAAAGCCTGCGAATATACATCATTTGAGGCGATTGAGGCCCTGCAGGGCCTGTGGATAGCCCTTGCGAAGGCGCAGGCATTCCTTGTAATCCGCAGCAGCCTCTTGAACCTTGCCCATCAATTCGTAACATAAGCCACGATTCAGCATTGCAGGGAGATCTTGGGCATCCAAAGCCAAAACCTTGTCGTATCCCGTGATCGCCTCATCAAAATTCTTATCCAGCATATCCAAATAGGCCATGTTGAAGAGGGCGTCCCGGTGTTGGGGCCTTACCTTCAGCAAGTTTCGGTAATCCTGCCTGGCCGAATCCAAATAACCTTGTTCTTGCAGCAACATGCCACGGGCATAACAGGCCTCTACATGACCGGGTTTGAGCTGCAAGACGTTTGAGAAATACCGATGCGCGGTCTGCGGATCTTTTTCCCTCAAACCCAGTTCCAGATAGGCCGCATACAAATTGGGGTCTTGTTCAATGGCCGTGAGCCATGCCGATCGGGCAGCTGCGGTGTCCTTAAGCTCCAAATAGGTGAGCCCTTTGAGCAAATACCCTTCCGCCAAACGCTTATCCCGCCGCAAAGCTTCGTTCAAATACTTGAAAGATACCCCATGCTGGCGGTTAATCAAGGCAAGTTCTCCCCGCCGCAAGTACACCCTGACCAATTCCGGATTGCGAGCCATCGAAACCCTGAGCGCATCATCGGCTTCTGAAACCAAACCCAACCTCGTGTATATTTCTCCTAAAATACAGTAAAACAAGGCATTACCTGTATCCAACAAAAGTGCTGATTTAATATCCTGCAATGCCTTTCGAAGGGCCTCTCGGGGCTCGTCCGGGCTTCCCATTCCCGTGGGGTCATCAGGACCGCTTGATACGGCAGCGACTGACGAAACCATTGGGTTTTCACGATCTTGGGTAAGCCACCAATCCGCCCGTTCTCCATAGGCTGTGGCATCCGATGAATTCATCGCAATGCGGCGGTTGAGTTCTTGCAACGTACCCTCGGAGGTAGTGGCCTCCTTGCGCTCGGCGGTCCGATCCGCATTTTGGTTTTGACGACAAGAAGCGGCGGCTAGCAAAAATGCTAAGCCCAACCCTATCCACCAACGTTGCCCTGAATTGACCATTAATTTTGTCAAAAATAGGGCCTCCATGCGCAATCATAAACTTTCTAGATCAGGACAAGCAGCCGGGATTCCAAATACCAGACCTAATAAATTCATTCCATGGACATTAGGCTTCCTTGTGCTCCAAGGCGCCTTGTTGGGTGGGCTATCGATGGTCACCAAGGCCCAAGATTCTTTGATTTACCCGTCGGAATTGAATTTTCGCAACGCCCGCATGTTAACTCGCGGTGGGGACAATGCCGAGGCGTATTGGAATACGGCTTCCAACCAATTGGTTTTCCAGAGCAATAACCCCGCTTGGGGTTTGGAATGCGATCAGATTTTTGTTTTGGATTCATCCCGCGTTTTGCCAACGAAGGGCCAAGCTTTGGGCGATCGCATCACCCAAAAACCGGTGATGGTCTCCACGGGCCAAGGCCGTACCACCTGCGCCTATTTTGTACCCGGTGATCAAATGGTGGTCTGGGCCTCCACGCATGGTCAGCAGGAGGCTTGTCCACCACCACCCGCCCCCCGACCAGACCGCAAATACCTGTGGTCTATCGACGAAGCCTACGATATTTATATCAGCGATTTGAAGGGAGAGCAACGGGAAGTTTTGGTGGGTGCTCCCGGTTACGATGCCGAAGCCACCTTTTCGCCAGATGGCCGTTGGATGATTTTTACCAGTACCCGCGATGGAGACCTCGACCTTTACCTCATGTCCTGGCCGGATCGCAAGATTCGGAGGGTAACTCAGGAATTGGGGTACGATGGAGGGGCCTTTTTTTCGCCGGATAGTAAGCAGCTAATTTTTAGGGCATCCCGCCCAAGCACCCCCGAAGAAATTCGGGAATACAGGGAATTGCTGGCCCAAGGTCTGGTGGCCCCAACCCGCATGGAACTCTTTACTTGCAACCTGGATGGTAGTGAAATGCGTCAAATCACCCAACTGGGCGGGGCCAATTGGGCACCTTATTTTCATCCCGATGGTCGTCGGGTCATTTTTTCTTCAAACCACCACAGCAAAAGGGGGTTTCCCTTTAACTTATTCATGATCAACCTGGACGGTACGGGTCTTCAACAGGTCACCTTTGATCCCACCTTTGATTCCTTTCCGATGTTTTCACCGGATGGCCGTCGCTTGGTCTTTGCCTCCAACCGACGCAATGGAGGAAACCGAGACACCAATCTTATTCTCGTAGACTGGGTCGACCGTCCTTAACTTCGCGTAGATTACTCCTCTTAAGTCCATCGCTTATGCCTGTTTACCATCGCCTGGGACAAATCCCACCCAAACGACACACCCAGTTCCGCAAAGCGAACGGGGAACTGTACTACGAGCAATTGTTCGGCACTGTGGGCTTTGAGGGGATGTCCTCGCTGATGTACCACCTGCATCGTCCCACCATCATTCGCTCCTTGGGCGAGCCTGTGGATGGTAGACCCGCCATTGCCGTTCAGCATAACATAACCCCTCGCCGCTACCAAGGTTTTCAGGTTGAACCCGTTCAGGATTACCTCCAAAGCCGGGTTCCCCTTTTTGTAAACCATGACCTCACCATGGGGCTTGCCGCCCCGAGCGGGAGCAGCCAGGACTATTTCTACAAAAACGCGGACGCCGATGAATTAATTTTTGTCCATCGTGGGACAGGGACCCTGCGGACCCAGTTGGGGAATATCGCCTTCGAAAAAGGGGATTACCTCCTGATACCCCGAGGGATGATTCACGTTTTTGAATTTGATGGGTCAGACAACCGTCTGCTCTACCTGGAATCCAACGACCCCCTGTATACCCCCAAGCGCTACCGCAATTGGTTTGGGCAGTTGTTGGAACATTCCCCCTACTGCGAAAGGGACTATAAACTCCCCACCGACCTGGAAACCCACGACCAGGTAGGTTCCTTTGAAATCAAAATCCGTAAGCAAGGCATCCTTCATTCGGTGGTCTATGCCAGCCATCCTTTTGACGTAGTGGGCTACGACGGCTATAATTTTCCATACGGCTTCAGCATCTACAACTTTGAACCCATCACGGGTC
>VGFN01000021.1 GCA_016868875.1 Bacteroidota bacterium | reverse complement strand
TAACGCATGTCCACAACTTCCACCCCCGGATAAGCTTTAGGGTTGAAAGCGAACAGGTCTTCTTTCAAATCAGGGTTGGCTTTGAATGCGGTGATATAGTAAGCGTATTGTACCCCTGATTTATCAAAGACGATGGCTTTCTGAATCTGTCGGGAGCCTTTGTGGACGGTTAATCGGACTTTGAAATAAGAAACTGATTTGTTTTGTGGAATCAAATCGATCTGAGCAATTCCGTCACGGTCTCCACCGGTTTCGGACTCCATAAAGGAATCAAAACCTTTTTCGTAAAGCGTGAACAAGTTATCCGGGGTAATCTGGTCCGGAGTCGGCTCGTACAGACTGATGCTCACTTCGTTCATTTCTTTGAGGTAGGTCCACGAAATCTTGCCATCGCTAATGAGCAGCTGCTCGCCCATATCAATTCTGAATTTTCGCCCTCTGAGGTAGAGTTTTCCTTTGCGCTTTTCTTTCTTTTGGCCTGCGCCTCCCTCCATTTCCAGAGCAACTTGGGCTTCCATCGACTTCATGGAACGGTAATGCTTGCTCATTTCTTTCAAGAGCGCCTTGGAGCGCGCATCCCCAGAACCCGCTTGAACCTTGGTTTTCTTCCCCGCTATGGCAGCCTTCTCAGATTTATTGGATTTTCGGGTCTGTTGAACAGTTCCCGCTGTTCCCGGTTCTGGAACGGCATGAAGCATGAGTGCAACGGTTGTTAGAAGGAAGAAAAATCGCATAATAGGGAAAATTTTTAAAACAGAGGGAAATGCTTGCCGTAAGGATGTTGGCAGGGTGCGGCAATCGCGAAATTACATCTCCTTAAGCTGCCTGAGCCGGTCTTCCAGGTGATGCAGGTCGCTATAGAGGACCTCGCGAGGCTTGGAACCCTCGAAACGCCCAACGATTCCTGCAGCCTCCAGCTGATCGATTAACCGACCCGCCCTTGCATACCCAATGGTCATGCGGCGTTGAAGCAACGACGTCGACCCTTGTTGGTATTGCACCACCATTCGTGCGGCCTCATCGAACAAAGCATCTCGGGTGGTCGAATCACCATCGCCCGCTGTACCCTTCTCGGATTCAGGGTCCTTGACTTCCGGAAGTTGAAAGGCTGTTGGATAACCGTTTTGATCCCCGATAAAATCGCAAACAGCCTCCACCTCCGGGGTATCGACGAAGGCGCATTGGAGGCGAATCACATTGGAGGAAAGCGAAAGCAACATATCTCCACGACCCACCAATTGTTCGGCACCTCCAGTGTCCAAGATGGTACGGCTGTCAATTTTGGAGCTGACTTTGAAGGCGATCCTTGCAGGGAAATTTGCTTTGATGGTTCCGGTTATAATGTTGACCGAGGGCCTTTGGGTTGCCACAATTAAGTGGATCCCTACGGCCCTCGCTAATTGGGCCAATCGCGTGATTGGGAATTCGATTTCCTTCCCGGCAGTCATGATTAGATCCGCAAATTCATCTATAATAACCACAATATAAGGAAGATAACGATGTCCTGCGCTAGGGGATAGTCGTCGTTTACGGAATTTGGCATTGTATTCTACCAAGTTGCGCACCTGAGCATCCTTGAGCAAATCATAGCGCATATCCATTTCTACACCCAAGGCATTCATAGTCTGCACCACCTGCCGGGTATCGGTCACAATGGGGTCTTCACTCTCGGGAAGGCAAGCCAAGAAATGTTTCTCGATGCGTCGAAACAACGAAAGTTCCACCTTTTTGGGATCGACCAACACCAGTTTTAATTCACTGGGATGCTTCTTGTAGAGCAGCGAAACTAAGATTGAGTTAATACCCACGGATTTGCCTTGACCGGTAGCACCAGCCATGAGCAGATGAGGCATTTTGGTCAAATCCGCAACATAAATTTCATTCGAAATGGTCTTGCCCAAGGCAATGGGCAATTCCATATCCGCGGTCACAAAACGATCCGAAGCAAGCATTCCCCTCATCCCCACCAGCTCCTTGTTCTGATTCGGAACTTCGATTCCGACCGTTCCTTTGCCGGGCATGGGGGCAATAATCCGAATACCCAAGGCCGCCAAACTAAGGGCTATATCATCCTCCAGATTTTTGATACGGGAAATACGAACCCCTGCCGCCGGGATGACCTCATAGAGGGTCACGGTTGGGCCCACCGTGGCCTTGATTTTGTCAATCTCGATGCCGTACTGTTTGAGCGTGACCACAATCTGGTCTTTGTTGGCCTCCAGTTCCGTCGGATTAATTTGAAATTTACCTTGGGCATGTTCCGCCAACAAATCCAAGGTGGGGTAACGGTAACCCGACAAATCAAGTTTGTGGTCATAAAGTTCACTCTCGGTCAAAGCGACCGTATGAGCGTCTGCGATGACCTCTTCCTGCTCCGGCAACGCCACTTCCATATCCCCTATTTTGCCTGTCTTGACCCAATCGGCATCGCTCTCCTCCGTCAACACCGGTCCTGAATTCCCTTGTTCCAACGGCATCTCCAACGAATGCGTCTCTATGGGGGGATCGACTTCGGCTTCCAGCACCTCTGGGAAATAATCAAGCTCTTGCGCTTCGACCTGCTCGGTTAGTTCTTCTAAACCTGGTAGTTCTTCTGAATTCTGTAAATCTTCTGAATTCAGTAGTTCTTCTGAAATGGAAGGACCTGTCAAATCGGGGGGAGGCGAAGCCTTCTTCCATTCGGGCCATTGAAGGCGTTTCTCCGATCGAATGAGGTACCAAGCAAACCAATAACCGGCCAAGGACAAACCCGCACCAATCTTTCCGACGAATCCACAAGTCCAATCCGCAACAAAATTTCCAAACGCACCACCCCAAGGAAAGGCCTGTGGCCAAACGACATGCAAGAAAAAGGAGAATGTTACCGAAAATGCTGAGGCCATCCACAAGGCCTCTACACCTCTCGAAAGTAAATTAACTTTGAATTCAGTGAACAAACATTTAAGGCCCAGAAGCAAAACCCAAAACCACAACAACAAAACACTTACCCCCCAACCTCGGTACACGGTCCAATGCCCCAAAAAAGCACCGAATCTGCCCAACCAATTCGCCGCCTCTTGATCGTTTTGGAACAGATGAAGCCACGACCGATCATGAAATAAGCTCTGGTCTTCCTTCCAGGTCATTGCGTAGGATACCAGGCCCAAAATCCATGCCGCAACGATGACCAAGACCAAGGTCCCGGTACCGGTGAGCAAGGTGGGGTTTTCCCAAAAACGCCAATTTTCTCCGTTGGACTGCTCCACTTTTCCCTTACCTGACCGAGGGCCTGAGGTTTTTTTGGGGCCTGAATCGGATGGGTCGGCATCGGATTTTACCGATTTTTGACCAGAAGGGGGTGTTGATCGTAGGATATTTGGAGGCACCCTCAAAAATAAGCCGAGAATTACCGGTACAATACCTGCAGCAAGGTCTGACCGACTGCTTGAAGGGTGCGCTTCGAGACAACATCTACCCTATCAGCCCGGGTATGCCAATGGGGTGGAAATCCCGTAGAACCCTCCGATCGTAAATCAATAATGTCCACCATGGGAATGCCAGCGATGGTATTAACGTAATAATGATCGTCCGTCACCGGCTGGCAAGGCACGGAAACAAATAAATCTCCATACCCAAGGGCCTGGGCTTGCTGCCATATTTGTCGGGTCCAATCCGGGGCAAATTGAAGGGAATGCCCCTCCCAGCAAAACCGAGCATCCCCCGCTCCCACCATATCCAACAAAATCCCCTTGGAGGCCCTGTATCCCGAAACATGCGGGTGCTTGGACCAATACTGAGCCCCTATGCCGTACGAGTCCCTTACCTCCGATACTCCGTAATCTTCCAAATCAAAAAAGACCAAGTCTATCCCTATATCCTTGGGCAATGAATCCAGATGTCTGCTCAGTTCCAACAAAACCGCCACTCCCGAAGCGCCATCGTTCGCGCCATCAAAGGTTGATTTGGGCGCTGTAGGATCCATGTCTGCCATAGGGCGAGTATCCCAGTGAGCCGCAAGGACGATACGCCTTTCGGCCATTGGATGCAGGGAGGCGATCAGATTACGTAGCTCAAAAGTCTTCCCATCGTGCATGGTCAAGCGATCTTTTTGCTCGGTGACTTGAAGGCCGCGCGATTTTAATTTTTGAACCATCCAATCCCCACAAGCTTGATGAGCCTTGGTGCCCGGAATGCGGGGGCCAAAGGCGACCTGCCTCTCCACCCAAGCCATGGCCGAATCCCCCTGAAAATCAGGAACCAAAACCGAAGAAGTTTCGTTCGAAGGGGACAGTGATTCCGACTCGTTGGCCTTCTCCTCCCAACGGCAACTCTGCAAGAGGGCAATGCCCACGAGAACAAATGCCAAGAGTACTCCATGCGCTGCTCTTCCGAAGAATGCTACAGGCTTCAAAACGAAAATTTTCATGAATCGAGTTAATACGATGTTACCGTTTCGGCCGCCATCAACCCAAGGACCAGCGACTACCTTCCTTATCATCCATCACCTTGATTCCGGCCTCGTTAAGCGCGTTCCGTATCAAATCACTTTGAGCCCAGTTCTTGGCGTCTTTGGCTTGTTGCCTCAAATCCAAGATCAATTTCATTGCGCCTTCCAAAGCAGGGCTCAGGGAGGCATCTTGAGCAGGTTCGGACAAATTGAAGCCCAAAATATCGGTCATGCAAACCTTGATCTTGCCGACGAGATCCGTCCAATCGGCTGCAGTCACCGAAATTTTCCCTGATTTCACGGACTGAAATTCATTCAACAATTCATACCCCAAGGCAATCAAGATGGGGGTGTTCAGGTCGTCGTTCAAAGCAGCCTGCGCCTTGGCTTCAAAGACGGGAGCACTCAGAATGCTGCCTGAGTTAACGGCAGACTCCTGCCCTGCAATCGATGGAGCTGGCGTGTAGGCAATTAACTCTTGAAGGCCTTGGATCCAGCGCTTGTAACCTTTGGCGGAAGCAGCAAGAGCCCCATCACTGAAATCCAAGGTGCTGCGGTACTGGGCTTGAAGGATAAAGAAGCGAATGCTCATGGGATCATACGCCTGGCTGAGCAAAGGATGGGTTCCTTCAAACAAATCATCCAAATTAATGAAGTTCCCCAACGACTTGCCCATCTTCTGACCGTTGATAGTCACCATGTTGTTATGCATCCAGTATCGGCAAGGGGCGCAGTCGTGGCAAGCTGTCGTTTGAGCCATTTCGCTTTCGTGATGCGGAAAAAGCAAGTCCATGCCCCCTCCATGAATATCAAAAGGCGCATCCAAATACTTGACCCCCATCGCCGAGCATTCGATATGCCATCCCGGGAATCCCATCCCCCAAGGAGAATTCCAACGCATAATGTGTTGGGGTTCCGCATTTTTCCACAAGGCAAAGTCTTCGGGCTTACGTTTCTCGGACTGCCCCGCCAAGGCCCTGCGTTCATTCCCTGCTCCGGCAACCAATTCATCCACCACCCTCCCCGACAAGTCACCGTAGGGATACTTGGCGCGGTAGGCTTCCAGATCAAAGTATACAGAGCCGTTGGACTCGTATGCAAAACCTTTTCGTATAAGCACCTCGATCATTTCGATTTGCTCCGGGATATGCCCGGAGGCTCTGGGTTCTATCGAAGGCGGCTGATTGCCCAACATATCCATTGCTTTGTGAAAGGCGATGGTGTAGCGTTGAACCAATTCCATGGGCTCCAACTTCTCCAACCTGGCTCTACGGGCGATTTTATCTTCTCCTTCATCGGCATCGTCCACCAAATGCCCCACATCCGTGATGTTACGGACATAGCGAACCTGGTACCCCAAATGCTTTAAGTACCTGCTTAACACATCAAAGGTCACATATGGCCGTGCATGCCCCAAATGAGGTGGACCGTAAACAGTAGGGCCGCAAACGTACATCCCTACATGCGGCGCATTCAAGGCCACAAAGGGCTCTTTGGTTCTGCTCAGGGTATTGTAGAGGTGCAAAGCCCCCTTGTCCGGGGACATTTCCACGGCTAATGTTTCAAAAGATGTCGAGGAACTCATGATTGATCTGCGAAGGTAAAAATAGCCATTTATCGACCCAGCACCGCCACAACAGGATAGTGATCGGAGTAACGAAGCCGAACAAGCTCATGCGATAGCACCGGGAATCGCGAGTCTACCATCACATGGTCGATCCGAAAACTCGGAAAACCCCGAGCGTAGGTATTGCCCGTGCCTTGGCCCTTACTTTCAAAACTATCCTTCAACTTTTGCTGAATGCGTTTGACCACAAAAGAATAGGGCAAATCATTAAAGTCCCCCGTAACCAACAAAGGATAGGGAGATTCATCCATGAATGCCCTGATTTGATCCGATTGCTCAGCGCGGAGTCTGGCACTGTAGGCGATTTTTCGCAGTATGCCTTTGATGGTCCTTTGGGAACTATCGCTTTTCAATTCCAAGTCCTGAACGTGACTTAGTTCAGGAGGAGATATTCGATTGGAGGCCAAATGCAGATTTACCCAACGAAGGGTATCCTTGGCCATGAGAATATCAGCCCACATCATCCCTCCGTTGTGACTAGGCTCTCCAAGGTTCTTGTAGCCACAATTCAACACCGGCCATCGTGTTAGCATCACCATGCCTCCTACCTTTGTTTTGAGTTGTCCTTTTCCTCCTTGTTTAAGACTCCCTTCCTTCAAGTGAAGATGACGAGAATCGACCGGCAATGCGGCATTCAATGAATACATAAAAGACCGCCGCTTCGAATCTTGTCCAATCATCGTGTAACCCTGCAATCCAGGATGAAGCATTATACTTCTTAAGACATCAGGCCTGCTTGGCTCCCAACTGATAAAGTCCTGCAATCCAACCAAATCCGGCTGAACCACGTCCATCAGTTTGATGAGAAAATCCCTTGAAGAAGAAATAGCCTTGGGCGATTCCATCAAAGGGTCTTTGAAGCTTAAGGTACCCACATTGTAGGAAATTACTTTCCAATTTCGCTTTGAATCAAAAGGAACCTTTTGAAAATCACCTTGAACCAAAGCGTGCGTAAAAGGCTCCGCATTCGAAGGCCATGGCCATTGCCACCACACGGAATGCACCTTCCAACCCAGGGCGATAATTAATACCGATATCCAGAATCGTGCATTCCTGCGGATCATCCACAACACTGAGCAAATTATAAGTCCTACCAGCAAGGGATAATACAAGAAGCCCACCAAGGCCAATGGAGCCAGCCACCGCGGGTCCAGCCAAGGGATCGCATAAACTGCCAGCATCCCCATCGCTAGAAAGAGATTTATTCCTATGAGGGTTGCCCGCAGGCCTCTCCAAAGAAAATCAAAGCGGGATTTCATGAACGATGATGTTGATCAAGCCATTGCTTCTCGCTGGCTTTCAAGGAAGAAAATCCGCTTTTGGAGATTTTATCCAACAAGCGATCGGTTTCGGATTGGATGGAGTGGGGGTTCTTGGCGTCCTGTCTCTTGGAGGGCGTGGCGGAGCCTAAGCCCCATGGAGGAAAACGCAGTTTTCCCTGCAGATGGCGCAAATAACCAAAACCCCACAAAGCACCGCCAAGATGAGCCCAATGTCCGCCTGAATTGGCCGAAAACAAACCCACTCCATCGTACAGCAACATCGCAAACCCCAACCAACGCAAGCGAATTGGTAAGATGCCAAAGAGCCTTACCTCAAAGTCAGGAGCCAACAAAACCGAAGCCCAGAAAAAAGCCATCACCGCGGCAGAAGCCCCAATCAAAGGAGGTACGGCCGCATATTGTTCAAGGCCCCAGCCATTCCATGGATAAGACAAACCTGTTCCCAACCAAAACAACAAGGCCCCAGCCAAAGCACCCCCTCCGTAGAACCTGAAAATCACCATAGGCCCCAGAAAACTGACTAAAAAATGCGCTGACCAATACAGCAAAAGCATGTTCCATAACAAATGCCAGAAACCTTGATGGGTCAGCGCATAGGTGAACAAGGTCCACGGTTTCAAAAGGCATTCAAGGGGGTTGGGCGGCAAGGCCAGCGCGTTCAGGATGGAGGCCCTCAACCCAAACCAAGAAGAACCCCACAACAAAACAAATACCAACCCGTTGAGGGCCAGGATATGCTCAATGCGACCCCATCGATTCCATTGGTCACGGACATCAATCATCAGCTTGGATGCTTGGTTCATCGCGGCAGGAGGTGCTTATCGGCCAAACCAACGAACCATCGCAAAGCCGAAGAGCATGCCGCCTAGGTGAGCAAAATGGGCCACATTATCGGTAGGATTGGCCTGCCATACGGCCAACAATTCAAAGCCCACGTACAACATCGCCAGATATTTGGCTTTGACTGGAACAAAGAAGAAAAGATAAAGGTAATTGTTGGGAAACATGGTAGCAAAGGCGATCCATATGCCGGCAACTGCACCGCTTGCGCCAATGATATTGGGCCCGCTCAACAAATCTTCTTTGCGACTTTCCAAACCCAACAAGGTCTCTGCATTGGCCATTTTTATTTGATCCTCGATCCATAACAATTCAGGTCGTATATCCATCAGGAAAACGACCAAGTAATGCAGAAAAGCAGCGCCGACCCCTGCCACCAAATAAAAGGTCAGAAAGCGAGTGGAGCCCCACACATTCTCAAGAATGCTCCCGAACATCCAGAAGGAGAACATATTGAACAGCAAATGCTCAAAATTCCCGTGCATAAATAGGTGCGTCAAGGGCTGCCAAAAGGAGTACGCCTTGGAACCGGGTAAATGCATGCCCAAAACCTCAATCAAGTCCATGCCAAGGCTAGTCTGTAACACATAAGTTCCCAGAAAACAGAGGCCGTTGATGATGACCATGTTTTTGACGACCGGCGGAAGGAATTCAAACCTTCCCGGGCTAATTGGATTGCTCATCGGAATTCAGGGGGGTTAGGGATTCAAAAGTAGGGCCAAAGAAAGATTGAGGATGGACAACCTTCCAGACGGAACGACCATCAGGCCCATGCAATGGCAATCCTTCCCGAATTCTCTGGCGCAAAACCAGGCTAATCTGTTTGGGGATACTTTCGTCGAACAATGCGGGAATCGATGCGGTACTGCGGCGTCGCGCCAAGTATCCCAAGGTCTCAGATCTATCGGGTACATGGCCCTGGGAAAGGCTGGAGGATAGATAATCCAACAAATCGGATACCTCTGCCCATGAACTCCCCGCAGGGATACCAATCACCTGCGCTTCGCTTTGCGGCAACATCGCTTCCAATTCGACTCCCAACGGCAAGGCACAGGATCTAAGCTCTTGCATATCCGTATCCTGCGGTATGGTCCATTCTTGGGTCTGCAATTTCAGACCGGTCGATGTGGGCCTAAAGATCCCATCCAGGTCCTTCAAGAGCCTCTCCGTTTTCAAAACTCCCTGCAATGCCGGAATATTCACAACATAGAGATCACGATCGGACATGAACACCGCCCATTGCCCCCCAAGGATGCGGCCATCGTCCCCCCAAGTTTGGTCCTCGATCAAGAACTTGTCATTTGCCTGCCAAGCATCGGGGTCCGCAGATGCCCTCCAAACGGTTTGAGCATTCCAATAAGTCGCCGGATCGGCATGGGCTCTGGGCTTGCCTGATTCGGCCTCAAATGGATTGTAGCGCGGATTCCACTGAACCTGTGGGGGTTGAATTTGGGAAGGCGCAGTGGAGGCTATGCCCCAGGCGTCCGGTAATGGCTCCTTCTCAAAATCAAGGGAAGGCATCAATTGAAATTGACCCAATGAACGCCGAACTGCGGCTTTGAGGATCGCGTAAATCCCTTTATCCTCTTCAAATTTGACTTCAATTTTGGAAGGATGAACGTTCACGTCCATTTTGGAGGAATCAACTTCCAAATTCAGAATATAGGCCGGATAATGCTGTGGAGGCAAAATGCCCTCCATGGCAGAACTCAGGGCATGCTGCAAGTAGGAATCCCTGAAATACCTTCCGTTCACAAAGAGGTATTGGGCATACCTAGTTTTGCGGCATGCGGATGGTTTGGCAACAAATCCTTGGATTCCAACAAGCTGCGTCCGCTCTTCGACAGGAACCAAGGCATCGGCAAAGGCTCTTCCCAACAACTGATAAATACGCTGCTTTAGGTTGGTAGGTTTGAGAACATGCAAGATCTTGTCCTGATGTTGTAACTCAAGATGAAGTTCCGGCTTAGCTAAGGCCAATCGAATAAACTCATCTTCTAGATTACGAAATTCGGTTTCGTCTTTTTTGAGAAAATTACGACGAGCAGGAACGTTGTAAAACAAGGAACGCACCGAAATCCGAGTGCCGACGGTATGGGCAATTTCTCTTTGTTCACGGACTTGGCCGCCATCGCACAAGAGAACAAAGCCGTGAGCCTCATCGATATGACGGCTGGCCAACTCCATTTGGGAGACTGCCGCGATGGAAGCCAGTGCTTCCCCTCGAAATCCGTAGGTAATCAATCGGCTCAAATCTTCCCAATCCGTGATCTTGGACGTGGCATGCCGCAGGAGGGCCTTGGTGGCCTGCGCTGCACGAATGCCTTTCCCGTTGTCCATGACCTCGATCAGGGTACGGCCTGCGTCTCGAATGGAGACTTTGATGCTGCTAGCCCCCGCATCCACGGAGTTTTCAAGCAACTCCTTGAGCACCGAAGACGGTCGTTGAACCACCTCCCCGGCGGCAATTTGGTTGATCACCCGATCAGGCAACAGGTGAATTTCGTTCAACAGCTCAGTTTCCGACATGGCTGCCCGGAGTTGATTCTTGGAGATTCTTGGTCCCCTTGCGGGAACGAAACAGGCGCCATCCTACCCATCCGGCAAACAAAATCAAGGCGAAGGAAATTTGACGCCATTCGGCATCTCCGACCATCACCCCGCTCAGTCCTATAATTGCCGCAAAAAGACCCACAAAGCGCAAGCCCCCCAGGTGACGAGTTGACCCTGCTTGGACCATGGTATTTCGCTTAAACCGTATCCTTTTGGTTTCCAAAGGATCTGTATCGCCCACCTTAGCCCCTGTTTTGCGTTCTTCTTTGGCGTACAAAGGCTTGTAGGAGAATTTTTTGTGCCCGGGCGTTTTGAAAAAGGAAACCAACATGGACCCCAAAGTTACGGCTTGTTCACGGAATGTAATTTTGACTTAAATTAGCGTTCTGATTAAACATCTTTTTCCAAAAGAAATTATTCGTAAACCTTTCCTATGAGCCTTTCCTTGTTTTATCGCCGCTCCATTTCCCCAACCGTGCTCTCTTTGCTTTGTGGTGTAGCATTCTTGTGGCTTCCTCAAATCGTCAATGCCCAACCCGGCGGCCTCAAAGTTGGCGAAAAAGCCCCCGAAATTGTTCAAACCGGTGTGGATGGCAAAGATCTTAGGCTCAGTAACCTCAAAGGCAAAATGGTTCTCATTGACTTCTGGGCTTCTTGGTGCAAACCATGCCGCTACGAGAACCCCAATGTTGTCAAGGCTTACGAGGCCTTCAAAAATTCCAAATTCAAATCCGGCAATGGCTTTGCCGTGTTCTCCGTGTCCCTTGATCAACAGAAAGACCCTTGGCTTAGGGCAATCACTGAAGATAAACTAGTTTGGAAAGAGCATGTTTCCGACCTCAAAGGTTGGGGCAATGCCGCCGGCCAAATGTACGGGGTCACTGGTATCCCCATGAGTTACCTTATTGATGGAAATGGCGTGATCATCGCCAAAAACCTAAGGGGACCAGCCCTTGAAGAGACACTCAAATCCCATTTGAAATAACCAAAAAATAGTCAAGGACCCCAGGCCGGAACCCTGCGGGCTTTAACCAGGATGCTCTTTGGTCAGGGAGTCCTGCGGTTTTGAGCATGCCCTGCTGACGATCCAAAGCGAGCCGTGGAATTGGAGGGCTGATAAGAACCGTTCACATCCCCCGCACACAAGACCACCCAATCCACTTGAACGGACCCAAGTCCGTTCCAGGTAAATTGTGCGGGTTCGATTACCCAATCTGCCACCGCAAAGGTGCTGATGAGCCCGGTCAAACGCCTGCTGATCAAGAGGGCATCCGTGCCGTTGGTGACAAGATTGTTGTTGACATCCCCGGACCTGATGCGCAATGGAGTCCAGGCAATGCCGCCCCCGAAATAGCGGGCCACCTGCAATGCATCCGATGCATTGACCCCGCCCCAAGGACTTAGGGGGCTGACTTCAAGCACAAAATCTCCACCGCCCCCCTGCGGAACTATAAATTGATAATTTCCCATTGAGTCCGTGGTATCCACTGCCACCACCTGAGCGGTCCCTAACCTTCGCAGCCTGCAAACGGCTCCTTGCAAATACAAAGGCGGGGTGCGGTCGTACGAAACACGACCCGAGAGCGTAGGACCTTGTCCGCATGGACGAATAATCAGCCCTTGATTTCCCTGAGCCAGCAAGGACTGCATAGTCGGTAAAGGAATCCCGGAACTCTGTACCCAATGAGCCCCCGCTGCCGTATCCAATCGCAGGCTTCCCAAAGTTCCCATCGTTGTCAAGGACAAGCTCAACAGTGACGATGCGTTGGTTGCGCGTGGCGAACCGGACCACGAAATGGTCCAAGCCCCTGTATTCCCGCTCCATTGCAGCGGACCCCAAAAGGAATCCACCCATCCCCCAACAGGAGGTCCAAATGAACCTAAATCCCCCACCAACCTAATTTGCCAGGCGATCACAGCCGTTCGGGGATTGGACTGTAGGCGCAAAGACGCATTACCCCCTTGGCAGGCTGAGTCCCCCACTAAGGTAACACAAGCCGAACTTAGACTTACTTGCTGAATCAGAAGGCTATCGCATCCGCCCACATTCCTGAGGGTATCCACGAAGGTCCCCGATGAGGTAAAAATCCTGCCCCTGGGACCAACCACCGCAACACAGCCCTGCAATGCAAAGGTGGAATCCGTGGCCCTGCACCCTGTAAGATTATTGTTACGAGTAACCGTGGAGCTGCCTTTGAGAAGAATCTGATCCGGGTCGAGGCTCAAGGTGGAGATCGTCCCTAATACGGTGTACGCTTGGACAGAGGCTCCGGGTTGCAACCAAAGGGTTTGGGCGGGAATACCGGTATTGGAAAACGTAAGCCGTATCGGGATCTTGTTCCTAAAGGTGGGGGTCACCGATGGGGTAGTTACCGCTTGATTCACCTGAACCCACAAATTGTTCCCGGATTGATTCCAGCTGAGGCTGTAGGTCGGATGACCCTGCCCGTAAACCCAATCTTGAAAAAAGGGTTGCAAATTGACCCCGCTTCCCGCCTCCAGGTATTGCCTGAATTCATCCGTCGTGGCAACCGCATGCTGTCTTCCTAACAAATACTGCCTTACGGCCCTGAAGAAGACCGTGTCCCCTATTTCATGCCGTAACATATGCAAAACACAGGCCCCCTTTTTGTACGTCAAAGCAGAATTGAAGATACGATTTTCGTCAGCCCCTGCAGGAACATAAACCGAGGCGTTGGTCACCGATCGAGCCGAGGATTGGGCTGAAGTCATCCAAGAATTGGCGGAGCTTTGACCCAAAGCCGCCTGACGGTACAGGTATTCACCGTACGATGCCCAACCCTCATTCAGCCAAATATCGCTCCAAGTGGCGCAGGTGACCAAGTCGCCAAACCACTGGTGCGCTAGCTCATGAGAGACCAAATCGGTACTGAAACTGCCCATGGTGCTCATGGTCTGATGTTCCATTCCTCCCCCCAGTGGAGCCATCATGTGGCCATATTTCTCGACACGAAAGGGATAGGCTATCCATTGTCTGGAGAAGCGCTCCAGCATGTCGGGGGTTTGATTCAAATTGGTCAACCAGAAATTAAGGCAGCTCTGTCCGGAACTGTTGTTGGCATTGTACACCCAATGTTGAATCAACACTGAATCTCCCAGGACCGGCCTGGCATAATTCAAATACTCCGTGTAAGGAGCCACCGCAAAGGCAATTAAATAAAATGCCTGCGGATAACGGGTTCTCCATTCAAAACGGCTACGGTTATTCGGTAAAGCTTGGGTGGAAAACAACAATCCGTTGGAAGCAACTTTGTTGGGATTGGCACAGGAACCCACGAAATCCACCGAATCAATTTTGTCCCAAAGGTCTTGTTTGCAAGGAAACCAATCCGGTGCGCCAAAGGGTTCTGACAAGGTCCATGTCGCCCGAACCCCCCAGGTCGATGAGGCCGCCGAGGTCACCCCCGCAAAGAAACCGGTGCCCGATGGGGTCCCCCCGTAGAATACCCTGCACTCGAGGTTGGAGCCTGTAGGCAATGTCTGGTTCAAAGGAAATTTAACCACCTCTCCTGCTCGAATCAGCTGAGTACCCAGGTAACGCTGCCCGTTGAAAACCACCGAATCAATGGTCAAAAACGAGCGCAATTCAAACCAAAAAGTGTCCATGGCTCCCTGCAAGACAATCGCTCTGAACAGAACATTGCCATTCAGTGCCGTAGAGGCCGTGGTGACATTCAAATCAAAGCGGTAATAATGAATATCGTAGGCGTCTGCCCCTCGATTAAGCGCCGCAACTCGTCCCAAACCACTTTCGTTCCATAGTCTGCTTCTTTGCATGGCCCCTAGCTTGGCCTCTGCACAGCCGTGTTGTTCCGTGGGCTGCGCCCAGGTCGCTGAGCCTCCAAGGAGGATGCCAAGCCCCCCAAAAAACCTAAAGCAAAGCAGGAAAATACCCTGCCGTTGTATTCCTTTCATGCCCAAAGAAACGCATTCCCCGCTTTGGAACGAAGGCAAGAAAATTAAAAAGCCCTTAAGGCCTGTTACTTAAGGAATAACAACTCCCTGTACTTGGGGAGAGGCCACAATTCGTTATCCACCAGGATTTCCAAACGATCGGCATGATCCCGAATACTTTCCAAATACGGCTTCACCTGTTCGCAATAGACTTGGGCCCTGGTTCGGGCGGATTCGATTTCGTTAGCCTTTTTGCGGGCCAAGCGCATTTTTTCGGTTTGCTCCACCATAGCGGCGATATGCTGCCCTATTGTTTCGGCCAATACTTTGAGAGAGGCCGAGCTTTTGGCGGTGATCCCCAATTCCTTCTGCAAACGGAGGTTTTCCAAACATCGCTGTTGATGGGTCATCGCCGCAGGCACGATTTGGGTAAGGCTTAGCTCGCCCACCACCCGGGATTCGATTTGGAGCTTTTTGATGTAATTCTCGAGCATAATTTCATGCCTGGCTTCGATTTCGCGTTCAGTGTACACCCCCATTTTCTCGAACAACTGAACCGTGGATTTGGAAACCATGGCCTCCAAGGCCTCCGGGGTGGTTCGATAATTGGAAAGACCACGTTTGGCCGCTTCTTTCTGCCATTCTTCTCCGTAACCATTCCCTTCAAAGCGTATCTTTTTGGAGGCCTTGATGTATTTCTGCAAAACTTTAAGAAGGGCGCCTTCACGGCTTTCACCATCGCCGATGGCTTTGTCCAC
>VGFN01000020.1 GCA_016868875.1 Bacteroidota bacterium | reverse complement strand
GGGCTATTACGGCAACGGCTCTTCGTTTGGATTCCATCATGTCAGCACCCCTTCGTTGGTTTACCTTATCGGCTTATACCGCTTTGGGTCAGGATGGTAACAGTTCCAACGACTCGGCTTCGGTTCAGATGTACGGAGTGCCGATTCTTTCTGTTCCAGGCAACGATAACTTTGATGTGTTACCGGACAATTGGCTACCGGTGGCGATGGGTACTGCAGTCAACCCTTGGCAAAGAGGAGTCCCAACTGGGCCTCAGTTAAATGCGGCATTCAGCTCACCGAACGTGTGGGGGACTGTCCTCAACGGGAACCCTACCTCGGGTCAGGGGGGGTACGTATTGTCTCCGCTTTATAATTTCCGAAGCAGTGTCAACACTTCCCTTAAGCTTCGAGTGAACAGAAGGTTGGGCACTTCGGGTTCCGCCTTTAGGATTTCCTATGTGGATGAATTATTCTCCTCCTGGCAGACGCTGGGTCAAGTATCGGATCCCACAGGAGTGAATTGGTACAATACTACCGGTACCATCGGTGGAATTGCTGGTCCTGCATGGAATGGAAATTCAGGAAGCAGCGGCGGCGTTGCGGACTTTGTGGAGCATAGCCTGGAATTGCCTACTCAGTTCAATTACCGTAACAATCGTGTTCGCTTTCGACTTGATTTTCAAAGTGGGTTTACTCCCTCTGAAGGTGTAATTGTTGATAATTGGGCCATTGTTCCTCCACCGGCCAGGGAGGTAGGTATGCGTCAAATTCTGAAACCGGTGGCTTGCCCTGACTCCCTCAAGGCAACCGATACCATTCGGGTTGTGATTCGGAATTATGGAGGGGATACCTTGTTTTCGATTCCTTTCAATTACCGCTACGATAACCAGCCTCCTGTGTTGGGTGCAAGTCCTTATTTGTACACCACACCTTTGCCTCCTGCGTCAGAAGCAACGGTGACTTTGCCGGCAATTCAATCTCCACTACCTCCAGGGACCTATACTTTGAAGGTGTTTACCCAACTCACCGGGGATGCACGAACCACCAACGATACGATCACCCGTTGCATCAAGGCGATTCCAGTGAATGATCTCATCATGATTAACAATATTGTGCCTACTTCTGCAATATGTTATCCCAGCGGTTTACGTCAAGTCAAATTCAGGATTCGTAATATTGGCCATTCTCCAACAACATCTTTTACCGCCGGTTACCGCATCGATAATTTGCCTTCGGTGATCCAAAATTTCACACGTGTTATACAGCCTAATGCTTTTGATACCATCATCATCAACACGCCGGCCAATATACCCAACGGCTACACCACCATTCGTTTGTTTGTGAACGGTGGCACCGTTGATCCTGTACGCAACAACGATACCTTGGCGGTTACTCTATTTGGACGCGAGGCGCTCAACCTGATCCATACCAATAATTTTGAGCGTCAAGGCTATGCGCCATATTGCGATACGGCCCTTTCGAATGCGGTGACGGATATTCGTTATACCCCGGTGCCGGCCATCAATAATTCTCCAGATTATGCGATGTACATGGGTACAGAATTCTCTGGAGCATCGTTCAACACCATCATACCGTTGAACCCGTGGGCGGATTCATGGAACGGATCCTACCTGTCGAGGGTCGTTTTCCCGGTCAATACGGCCAACCGCAGCAATATTCGAATTCGATTCAAACTCTTGCAAGTTGCAGGGGATAATGCGGCTGACAAGAGAATTTCCTTGCTTAGGGTCGTGGCCAACGGTCGTCAAGTGGGACCCACCCTGCAGCCCCTGGTCGTGACGGCGGCCAACAATCCTTTCCAAACGATTGACTTGGGATTGGATACGTGTTATGTAGCCGGTGATCCGTTGGTGATCGAGTTTCAGTCCAAGTGCAGGTACCGATTCCTGCCTGCTGGAACAGGGGGAACTGACCGTAACGGGAATTTTATTGATGACCTGATTATTTACAACTCGGTACCCAACGGGGCTGAAGTGGTCGAGGTGTTGTACGACCCTCCCTTTCCGACGGCCAATACCCTGGTAACCGCCAAAGCAAGAATTCGCAACAATGCAAACCCCACCTACGTCCTCAATAATCTTAATTTGGATCTCAAACTGAACGGTACCTCGGTTCAGAACTTGGTGGTTCCCATGACTTTGCCTTTCATGAAGGATACCTTGTACGCGTTCTCCAACACCTTCAATTTGAATATAGGATCGAATGCGTTGTGCGTGGCATCCTCTCTCCCCAATGGGCTTGCGGATAATTTCCCTTTAGATGATACGTCGTGCACGAATGCGGTGGGATTTCCACTGATTGATACCTTCCCGTATTGTAATAATTTTGACGAAGGTCAACCCGCTTGGTTGACTCGAAACCCTGTGACTTTAAGGAGTTCAGGAAATACCTGGACCTTTGGAACACCGTCCAAAGGCTTAATCAACGGTGCGGCGTCATCGCCGAATGCCTGGTACATTTCCGCGGACAGCTTGTACAAACCTTATGATTCCTCCGCATTGTACTCGCCTATTTTCCAAACGATCAAAGATTCTTGCTATGTGGTTAAGTTCAAGACGTTGTGGATGACGGATTTCTTTGCGAACGATACCACAACACGGCCACTGCATGGGGATGGTGGAACCCTAGAATATTCCACCGACGGGGGTGTCAAGTGGAATTCCTTCGGGTACCTGGATACGTTGACCAACGAATGGTACAACGCTATTGTTCAGGCCTTGGCCGTATTCAACTCGCAACAAAACATTGTTGGTTTTGGGTGGTCCGGTTTGTCGCCCTCGCTTTATGTGCCCATGCAACAAATTTTTAATACCACCGATAACGCCCAGGTCATCTTCCGTTTCCGTTTTGGTTCGGATTATGCCTTCCAAGGTGAGGGTTGGTCCATTGATGATTTTTGCTTCGAATTACTCCCAGGCCCCTGCGAAGTGGTTTCGGTACCCGACCTCGGGGACATGGGCTTGGTACTCTCCCAGAATTTCCCGAATCCTGCCTCGGATTTAACCACGGTAGCCTACTATTTGCCCAAAGGCGGTAAGGCTAGGTTTGAATTGCGTGACCTTTACGGCAGGCCGGTTTGGGGACGTTCGTTGGGCCTTCAGGAGGGGGGATGGTACAAGGAGGGCATCGAAACTGCATCCCTTGCTCAGGGTCTCTATTATTATACTTTGATCTTTGAAGGTCGTAAATTGACCAAAAAGCTCTTGATTTCCCGCTAATCACCCCTATATTTGCGCACTTCAAAAGTAAAAAGCATGAAAACCAATACCCATCCCGAGAATTATCGTATCGTGATATTCAAGGACATGTCCAATGAATACATGTTTTTGGGGAAATCCTGTGCGGAAACGCGCGAAACCCTTAAGTGGGAAGACGGGAATGAATACCCTCTGGTTAAGCTCGATATTTCCCATAAATCACATCCTTTCTATACGGGGAAACAGGTTCTAGTGGATACTGCGGGACGTGTGGACAAATTCAAGCAACGCTACAGCCGCTAAAATGCTTAATTACATTCGATGGACTAAGCCCGAGGTGAAAGCTTCGGGCTTGTTTTTTAGGGTCCTTGCCGTTATTCTATTGACTTGGGGTACATCGTATGCCCAAGGATTGCGAAGGGATACGGTGACCGTGATGATGTACAATATGCTGTATTACGGGGTAAATACCTCCTTTTGCACCAGCTCCAACAACAGCGTCACGGCCAAAAACGCGGGTTTGATGACCTTGTTCAATTATGTGCGACCGGATTTATTGGGGGTATGCGAAATGAGTCCTGTTTCCTCGGTGAATTTGGGTTTTCTTAACAATGTATTGAACAACGGCGGTCGTAGCGGCTACCTACGCGCCAACTTAATGAACCCTTCGGGTTCGGACATCGTTGCCTTATTGTATTACGATTCCGTAAAATTTGGAATGCATAGACAGATGCCCATTAGTACCCAAGGCCGGGATATTGCTTGGTATAGGCTCTTCCATAAGCCTATTCCTACGAGCGGTGACACGACCTTTTTGCATGTAGCCGTAGCCCACCTGAAGGCAGGCGGGACATCGTCGGATATAACACAACGTGGACAGGAAGCAGGCGCTTTGGTACAATACATGCGGGCTAACCGCTTCAGTGGCAATTTGTTGGTCATGGGTGATCTGAACGTAAGCGCCTCATCGGAACCCGCTTATGATAGCTTAATCAATGCGGCTTCCGTCTTGAACCAGAGGCTCAAGGACCCGGTGTCCAGGCCTGGATCGTGGAGCGGAAATTCGAGTTTTGCCCTATGGCATACGCAATCACCTAGGACGGCCTCCAATGGATGCGCAACAGGTGGGGGTATGGATGATCGTTACGATCATATTCTCTTGAACGATTGGGCGATGGGTGATTCTGCCCAGATCAAATATGTACCCGCCTCATTCCGGATTCCCGGCAATGATGGTAATCGGTTCAATGGGAGCGTAAACGGCACCTTCAATGCCTCGGTACCTGTGGCCGTGGCCAATGCACTGTATGAAATTTCGGACCATCTCCCGGTAATGCTCAAATTGGCCATCGGTCCTGCTTTGGTTTCTTCCACGGAACTCTCGGAAGCAGTGTCGGAGCCCTTTCGGTTTAGAATTTCCCCCCATTCACCGGCCAGTCCATCGATACCATCCAGCCAATGGATCCAATTTCCCAATAGTTATGCCGAGGGTTTTTGCCGCTGGGAAATACGGGATGCGATGGGGAGGCGGATGGAGCAAGGGGAGGATGCGGTGGATGCTCTGGGGCGGATTCAATTCCGCGAACCCGTGATGGCCAAAGGATGGTACACGTTGACCGTGGAATGGCAAGGAAATGCAAGGCATGGCAGCCTTAGCGGCAAGATGCGTTACGCTTCACAGCCTTTTTGGGGCGGTCATTAAGGGATTGGGGATAAGTCTTGGTACGAGCTGCTGCAGTCCCTCAAGAAAGTAAGCAGTTCCATGCGTCCTCGACCATCCTCGGCGGAAGACCAATACACCTGGGGGACGGACTCCCATGTCGCCAGCATGGCCTTGCCATAAGCATCCGCGTGTTGACGGGCTTTGACCATGGACCCTTTGTCGGTTTTGGTGTAAACCATCACAAAGGGTACGGACCATTCGCCCAATTGGTTCGTGAACGCGAGATCAACCTTTTGAGGGGGGAGTCTGCTGTCCAGAAGCTGCATCACGCAGACCAAGTTGGGGCGTTTGCGCAGGTAGTTCCGCATCATGATGTTCCAGGATTCAATATCCTTTTTGGATGCTTTGGCGTATCCGTAGCCCGGCAGGTCCACCAGGTACATTGGGGGTGCGCCCTGCATTTCGACAGAAAAATGGTTGATTAAACGCGTTTTGCCTGGTTGCGCGGAGCTTTTGGCGAGTCCTTGGTGATTAACCAAACGGTTGATTAAGGATGATTTGCCGACGTTGGAGCGCCCAATAAGGGCGATTTCGCATCGGTCGGGCTTAGGCAATTGATCCAACCGTGCGCCACTACTTACGAAGGATGCTTTTATTTTGACCAAATCCGTTTTCATCCCTCAAAAGTATGCTCCATTGCCGTGAACTATCTTTGGCCCGCAATCGTTAATCCTAGGTCACCCAGCGGAACTTTCTTCAGGTTTTCTGGATTTGATTTGTATACGGCATGAAAAACAACACCAACACTTCTATTTCGATATTACCCTACGGACAAAATGAGGGAACCAAGAAAAATCAGGTTGCCAAAATGTTTGATGGCATATCGCATCGTTACGATTTATTGAACCGATTGCTTTCGGCGGGGATTGATCTACGTTGGCGCAAGGAAGCCCTGAGGTTGCTCGCCAAGCATGTTCAACCCGTTCAAATCTTGGATGTAGCCACGGGGACAGCCGACTTAGCTTTGGCTTTGGCTAATCGATGGCCTTTGGCGTCGGTGGTGGGCGTGGATATTTCCGAGGGCATGTTGTCCATGGGAAGGCGTAAAATTCAAAGCGCCGGACTGGAGTCGAGGCTGGAACTTCGAACAGGGGACGCCGAAAACCTACCCTTTGAAAGGGAAACCTACGATGCGGTTACGGTCGCTTTCGGGGTGAGGAATTTCGAAAACTTAGACAAAGGCCTCGAGGAGATCGCACGGGTCTTGAGATCAGGAGGAGTCCTCATGGTCCTCGAGTTTTCCCAGCCGAGATCCTGGATCATCCGAACGGCGATGAATTTTTATTCCCGGACCCTGATGCCGACTTTGGGAGGTTGGCTTTCCAATGATCGTGCAGCATACACCTATTTACCAGAATCGGTTGCGGTATTCCCGGAAAGCTCTGCCTTCGAAAAATATCTTAAAGCAGGTGGATTGGAAGTCTTGGAAACCAAAAGGCTAAGCATGGGCATTGCTTCGATTTACCTTGCCAAGAAAAAGTAAGTGTATGAGGTATCCAATCCGAATCGGTTTTTGCAAAGGCTTTTTCCAAAATAAATTAGCCTGGGTCACCTGGGGTTACATGCTGGCAGCACTCCCTTGTTGGGGACAATACAACGCCTATTACGACACCAAGACCCTGCACTTTGGCTTCCATGTAGGTTTCAACGCAAGCAGCCACCGCGTGCAGCTTGGTGACTCCTTGAATGTGTTGGGGGCAACTAATCTGCGATACATCACTCCGGATTTTGGCCCTGGATTTCAGTTGGGTATTATTTCGGACTTGCGAATCCATGAATACCTGGCCCTCCGCTTCACACCAACCCTGATGTTCTCGCAGCGTAATTTTGATTATCAGTTTCGCAACACGGAGAAAATCACCCGAAAATCAGTACAAATGGCGAATGTCGATCTTCCCTTGACCATGAAGTTTCGATCCAAACGCATGAAGAATTACAGAGTTTATGTGCTGGGTGGTGTAAAAGGGATTATTGACATGGCATCGCAGGAGAAGGTGGTGGACGATATCGATAAAGTCAAATTAAGGCGCTTCGATTATGCGGTCGAAACCGGCATGGGTTTGGATTTGTATCTGCCTTATTTCAAGCTTTCACCGGAAATTCGGGTTGCCAACGGCTTTGGAAATGTGTTGGTACCCGAAGCGCACGTATATTCCAATTTTATGGAAAGCCTGCGGTCCAGGACCTGGATTTTTTCGTTCACATTTGAATAATGTGTCCCATGGATCAACCCAAAATCGCATTGATCACTGGTGCAAGTTCGGGTATCGGGATGGCCAGCGCCCGATGGTTTGCCGAGCAGGGATGGAGCCTTGTGTTATGGGCAAGACGTATCGAGCGCTTAAAGGAGCTTCAAGGGGTGTTGGCGCAGCAGGTGGGGAATCGTTTGGAAATTTGGGTTGACCAAGTGGATGTGCGCTTGGATGCCCAGGTTCAAAGGGCGTTTGCTTCCTTGCCACCCTCTTTGCAGAACGTTGATCTCTTGCTTAACAATGCTGGATTATCGCAGGGTTTGAAGGCGGTTCACGAATCCAATCAGGAGGATGCCGACAGGGTCTTGGACACCAACATCAAGGGCTTGGTGAACGTAAGCAGGGCGGTGGTGCCGGGGATGAAAACGCGGGGCCAAGGGCAAGTGATTCACGTAAGCTCAACGGCTGGGAAGGAAGTCTATCCTGGGGGTGGGATTTATTGTGCTTCCAAATTTGCAGTGGAGGCCATCGCCAAAACCATGCGCCACGAGTTATTGCCTTTCGGGATCAAAGTGGGGACAGTTTCGCCGGGTATGGTTGAAACGGAGTTTTCGTTGGTTCGATTCAAGGGCGATGCGGAAAAGGCCGCCAGTACCTACCAAGGTTTGGAGCCCTTGCGTCCAGAGGATGTTGCGGAAGCGATTGGGTTCATGGCTACCCGACCCGACCACGTGCAAATCGCCGACCTGCTGCTGATGCCCCGTGCCCAGGCCGGGAGTGGGGCGGTGCATCGAGTTGATTCCTAAAAGCTGTTGCGCCACATCTGGGATGGAACGGGTTTGACCGTGCGGGTGGTGTATTTGGCGTTCTTTTTGGAATGATACATTTGCTCAATATCGCCCGCCACTTCAAAGTAGATAAGTTGACCAATCGGCATACCCGCATAGACCCTGACAGGTTGTGTGCAGGAAATTTCCAAGGTCCATGTATTGCAGAATCCCACATCGCCCTTACCGGCTGTGGCATGGATGTCAACGCCCAGCCTACCAACCGACGACTTTCCTTCCAAAAAAGGAACGTGGCGATGGGTTTCGGTGTATTCTTCGGTCACTCCGAGGTACAGGGTTCCGGGCTGCAGGACGAGACCTTCCGAGGGAATGGTGAGTTCCTCTACGGGGTTATCCACCTTGGCGTCCAAAATTCTGGAGCTGTAAACGGAGAGGTACCTTCCCAGATGAACATCGTAGGAGTTGGTGCCCAAGCATTGCCGATCAAAAGGCTCGATCAGGATATGTCCTTGGTGTATAGCTTCGAGAATGCGTTGGTCGGATAAGATCATGGTATTTTGTGGCCATGAAAGGCCAAGAATTGGTGGACGGCAAAGATAGACTGCTGTGGTGGCGTATGGAGCATCCCGGGGGTTTATGGGCCTTGGTTTTGGTGGATGAGGCCTATGCCCAAGATCAGGGCTTCGATGGTATCGAGGCTTCTTTGGAGCATGGCCCTCGATGGCGTCAATGGCGAAGTTCACGAATTGCCTTGCAGCTATTGTGGAATGTTGCTGCGGATGCGCTTGGAACGAATCCATATCCTATAGACCTCCGTAAAGAGCCATCCGGAAAGCCCTATCTTATGAACTCCGGCGGAGTAGCGGTACCTGTGGCTTTGGCGCATACGGTGGGGATGGGTGCAGCCGCCCTAGCCGATCACCACAGCTTGGTGGGGATCGGGGTGGATGTGGAGCGGTACTCCGAGCGCTTCCTTCGTGTAGTATCCCGAATTTCCTGCGCCGAGGACATCGCCAAGGTCCAAGGCTGTGTCACAGGGGCCTTGGAGGCTGAGGCTGTCGTTTTGATTTGGGTCATCAAAGAAGCCTGTTACAAAGCCGCCTTGACTCAAAAAGGTTTATTTGGAAAAAATCAATTAATTACGAGAATCGAAAAGAAAGAGGTTTCCACTGCATTGGATGAGCCAAAGTGGACCGGATGCGTGGAATCCAACCCTGCAGAAGCTTCCGAATGCCCCTACGAACGCATTGAGTTTGAAGCAGGATCGTTCAGCCAAGGTCATGCCCTGTGGTACTGGGCAGTCGCCTGGAGGAAGGGCTGAACCAACTTGGAGGAAGAGCTGAACCGACTTGAATCAATGGGTGATGACAATGCCCGTACAGGCAGTGATGCGGCGTTCTGCTTCTTTGAGCTCTTGGATATCTCGCAAAATTTGAGAAATGGCCGGGTGATCATACCCCTCAGGGCTTTGTTGCAGGGTTTGAAGCTCTACCTGCTTGAGCCGGCTATGCCTCAATATTTTCTTCAAGAGGAGACGGTCAAAGGTGGTTTGGATCTCCTTGTTCAGATTGTCGTGGGGGGGAGGAACCGAGATATCGTGCATCTGATCCCAGTTGGGGCTTATTTGCGGATTCTCGGTGTACCAGCGGGTCGCCATGGTGGCAATGCCTTGGTCGGCATGGTTCATTAATTCGTGGTTTCCGGGGAGGCATCCTTCCATTTGCCACCGCGCGAGGCAAAGTTCCAAAAGGACACGGCACGAAGGGCTGTCCCAAGTCAAGCTCAGGAGGGTTTCACCCATATACTCTACGATGGAAACCGATTCGTCTGCGCTGGTTTGGCTCATGGGTTGGTGGCCGACCAAGAGCAAAAGGCGAAGAATTTCTGTTTCTTGCGGGATATCGCTCAATGGCTGTAAATCCGGCACCGTGTGCGTCTCGTCCTTCGTCCCAGCAAGGGTTTGGGCAAGCCCTTCAGGGGATGGGGTGGGTACGGTGCTGGTCGTCGTGTTGGGGGATCGTTTGGCTTTGAGTTTGAATTGTTGCACCACCGCCTCTTGAACAGAGGCATCCGGGATGCCTGCATCTTCGGCCAAGTGCCGAATGTACATGGCCCGCAGGATGGGGTCACCAACACAGGCAATGCTGGCCGCGACCACCTGAAGTGCGCTACTAATGCGCAAAGGATCGCGACCCGCCTCTTTCAACAATAGATTTTGCTGAAATGCCATAAAGTCTTGAGCATTATCGTTTAAAAACTCTTTGAGAGCTTCGCCTTGCAAGCGTCTTGCCAGGGTGTCGGGGTCTTCATGCTCCGGCAATGCAATCACCCGGACCCGCAGGTCATTTTCCAGCAGGATGTCGATACCTCGAAGGGCAGCTTTGATCCCGGCCTGGTCTCCATCGTAGATGAGCGTAACCTCAGTGGCAAATCGGTGGATCAAGGCAGCTTGTTCCCGGGTTAAGGCGGTTCCGCTGCTGGCCACCACATTTTCGACCCCGGCTTGGCTCAAGGAAATAACATCCATATAACCTTCGACCAGGTACACGAAACCTGCAGCGGTCATGGCTTTGCGGGCTTGGTGCAGGCCAAACAGGGATTCGCTCTTTCGGTACAGCGGTGTTTCCGGGGAATTGATGTACTTGGCCTCTTTGCGGTCGGTCTTAAGGGTTCTACCGCCAAAGCCAATCGTCTTACCGTTTACATGATAAATGGGGAAGAGAACCCGCCCACGGAAGCGGTCGTAAGGGCCTCGGGTTTCGCTGGTCAGTGCCAGCCCGGCCAATTCCAATTCTTCGGTTGTAAAACCGCTTTGGGTCGCCATCTCCACCAAGGCTGCGGACTGTTCCAGACTGTAGCCTAGGCCAAAGCGATGGATGGTGGTATCGCTTAAGCCCCTTTCGTGGAAATAAGAGAGACCGATGGCCATCCCCGATGGATGGTCCCAAAGCAGGCGAGTGTAATATTGTTGGGCAAAGGCCATAAGGTCCCAAAGCCGATCTCGTTGGCTTTTCTCGGCCTGGTAAGCGGGGTCGTTCTGGGTCCGTTGGTCTTCTTCGATCTCGATTTGATACCTCAGCGCCAATTGTTTAATGGCTTCAGGATAGGTCAATTGATCATGGGCCATCAAAAACCCCACGGCATTCCCCGCTGCACCGCATCCGAAGCATTTGTAAATCCCTTTGGTGGGGGTTACCGTGAAGGATGGGGTTTTCTCGTTATGAAAAGGGCATAATCCCAGCAGGTTACCGCCCCGCTTTTTGAGGACCACATAATCCCCCACGACTTCTTCGATCCTGGCGGTCTCAAAGACTCGATCAATGGTGGTGCGGGAAATCATGGAATTAAAAAAATGTCGAATAACAAAAATAAGGTCAAGGCCAAGGAGCTCGGGTCCTGTATTTATTTTGAGTATGAATCGAAATCCGCAATTTTGTCCACAGCCGCCCCACGAGGGAGGAACCGACCCGCCCACGAAAAGTAAGGAGGACCACGAAAATTCCTCGTCTCGCTGGGATTTTGGGACCAAAGCGGTGCATGCCGGGATCTTCCCGGACCCAAGCACCGGGGCGATCATGACTCCCATTTTTCAGACCTCAACCTATGTGCAGGAGTATCCCGGTCAGCACAAGGGCTACGCCTATGCGAGGGGCAAGAACCCTACCCGCTCTCAATTGGAATCCGCATTGGCGGCTCTCGAAAATGCCCAGCATGGCCTTTGTTTCTCCAGCGGCATGGGGGCAATTGATGCAGTCATCAAAAGGCTAAGGCCAGGGGATGAAGTGATCTGTGGGGATGATTTGTATGGTGGCTCCTACCGCCTATTCATGAGACTGTACGAGCCAATGGGCATGGTCTTTCATTTTGTGGACCTCAGCGATGAAGGGGCTGTGAAATCTTGCTTGAACGCACGGACCAAAATGATCTGGACCGAAACCCCGACCAACCCACTCATGAAGATGGCCGATATTCGGGCCTTGTCCATGATCGCCAAGGAGCATGGGGTGATGTTGGCGGTGGACAACACCTTCGCCTCTCCCTATCTCCAAAACCCCTTGAACTTGGGTGCGGACTTGGTCATGCATTCGGCTACCAAATACCTGGGGGGCCATAGCGATGTAGTAATGGGCTTCTTGGCCACCAACAACAGTGCACTGCACGAGGAGCTTGCGTTCATCTTGAACAGTTCCGGGGCAAACCCCGGCCCCATGGATTGCTATCTGGTGTTAAGAGGGATCAAGACCCTTCATCTGCGCATGAACGCCCATTGCGAAAACGGCCGCAAGGTGGCGCATTTCCTCAAACAGCATCCCGGGGTGTCGAAGGTGTATTGGCCAGGGTTCCCGGATCATCCGGGCCATGCGATTGCCCAAGCACAGATGAAGGATTTCGGGGGCATGATCTCCTTTGAATTGAAATCGGATAAGGAAGAGGTTGCGATGCGCATGGCCTCGTACACCAAGGTCTTTGCCTTGGCGGAATCCTTGGGAGGGGTGGAGTCCTTGATCGGTCATCCGGCATCGATGACGCATGCAAGTATTCCCCGACCTCAACGCTTGGCCAGTGGGGTAAGCGACACCCTGCTTAGGCTAAGTGTGGGCATCGAAGGAGCGGACGATCTTATCATGGATCTGGACCAAGCCATTCGCAGGGCCCTTGGTCTTTGATCCTCTGCACGGTTCCCCTTTGGGGCCTGCATTGCTTAGGATTGCGAGGCACTACAATTCCCCATCCTTTATAGCGCTTGACCCGATCTCGGTTCCACGGTCCTTCCTGCCTCAAGGGCGATTGATGAGGGAGAAGGGTATTGAGTATCATCCAGCCAATGTGGAAATTGCGGCTTTGGTTGCCGCTCATTTGGCATGGGGACGTAGGGACATCATCCTTGCCAAATCTTGGGACTTGCTGCAGCGCATGGATTTGGAGCCAGGGCGTTTCTTGATGGAAGCCTCGGCCTTGGAATGGCAACGCCTGAAAGGATTTATGCACAGGACCTTTCAAGACAGCGATATGCTATGGATGCTGGGGAAGTGGTCGGCCTATTTGGAGGAGCATGGCAGTCTGGAAACCATGTTTGCAGGGCCAACGGTGAGGGATGGTCTGCATCGCTATGCGTCGTTAATGAAGGAAGGACTCGAAAAGGGTGATCGAATGCACAAACATTTTGCATCGCCGGCCCAGGGTTCAGCATGCAAACGCATGAACATGTTGTTGCGGTGGATGGTACGCGATGATGAGCAGGGTGTGGACATGGGTTTGTGGAAGATTCATTCCATAAGGGATTTGCACTTGCCCTTGGATGTGCATTCCACCTCGACGGCAATGGCGTTGGGACTTTTACCGGCCAAGGCTATACCGAATTGGAAAGCGGTAGAAATGTTGGGGGTTGAGGCGCGGCAAATTTGCTCGCATGATCCGGCAATGTTGGACTTTGCCCTGTTCGGGTTGGGGGAAGAGGCTTTGCGATCCGGGGTTCCCTTGTCGGATTTTCTCCACCAATGCATGAAGCCCGATGGTAGAGGTCTTATTCCTGAACAGGAGGGTCTGTAAGGGGTTCCAGCGATTGGATCACCCAATCCACATCCCCTCGTAGCCACAAGGTCTGCGCCAAATTCAAGGGGTTTTTCATCCATTTTAGGGCCGCTTTGCGATCGGTTTCCCCGGATTCTTCCATCTTTTCCTCCAACAAGTTTTCCAAATCAGGAGGATTTAGGGGGTTGATTACCCCGTACAGTCGGCTTTCGGGCAAACGGTATTTCTTGCACTGGTCAAAGACCTCGAGCTCATCGCCCAACAAAACTATCTCGGCAATTTGTTCCTCCAAGATGGCTTTGGCCAATTTGATCACCTCCGGTTGAGCGCCTTCCACAAAGCAGAGGATTGGATCCTCCAAATTCCTTGCCCAAGAGCGTATTTTGTCGAGCTTATCCATCGGATAACCGTAGCGCAGTATGCAATTGAATGAACCTCCAAATTAGGAAAGCAACGTTAAATTTCATCGTTGTTAAACAAATTTCATTGGCAATTTCGCGAAAAACAGCCTCATGCAAGCACCGTTGTACCAGCCTGATGACACCATTGTGGCCCCTCTGAGCCCAGCAGGGCAGGGAGCGGTTTGTTTGGTCCGGGTTTCTGGCCCATTGAGTAAGGCCGTTGTGTCGCTTTTGACCTGCAAGCCGCTGCATGCAGCTCCTTGGCCTGCCCGCACGGTCAGGTTGGTTGCCCTATGGGATGGCGATGCCTTGTTGGATCGGGCGTTGGTCACCACCTTTGATGCTCCCGCATCCTATACCGGCGAAGATTGTGCGGAATGGGGCCTGCATGCCTCACCCTACGTGGTCAACCGATTCTTGACCTTATGCACGTCGTTGCCGGGGGTGCGCATGGCCCAGCCGGGCGAGTTCACCTGGAGGGCTTTCACCAACGGCAAAATGGACCTCAGCAGAGCAGAGGCCGTGGCAGACTTGATTGCCGCCGAAAACCCATTGGCGCATCGATTGGCGATGACCCAATTGGAAGGCGGTTTTGAGCGCAAAATTGCGGCATTGCGGGATCGCATGACGGAATTCGCGGCCTTGCTGGAATTGGAATTGGATTTTTCCTTAGAAGATGTGGAGTTTGCCGACCGAACAGCCTTGCTCAACTTGGTGTTATCCGTGCACGCCCAGGTGGTTTCGCTAAGGGATTCGTTTGCAGCCGGGGAAGTCATCCGCAAAGGAGTTCCAACCGTGTTGGCCGGCCGACCGAATGCCGGGAAGTCCTCCTTGCTTAATGCCTTGTTGCAGGATGCTCGAGCCTTGGTTTCGGATCAACCCGGGACCACCCGGGACACCATTGAAGAACCTTGCGTTATTGAGGGTATCACTTTTCGATTGATGGATACTGCGGGTCTTCGTGAATCGACTGACGCCGTTGAACAAATGGGTGTTGCACGCACGCACCAAAAACTTACCCATGCCGGCCTTGTGTTGATGGTGGCCAGCGTCGGTGAATACCCCGATGAAGCCTGGTTGAACCTGTTAAACTTGGCAGGAGCCCAAAGCAAAGTTTTGGTGGTCTTGAACAAAGTCGATTTGCCGACTGAATCCGGCCATCGCTCCGAGTGGTTGCAGCGTTTTCCGGATTTGGTAGAAATTTCGGCCCAGACGGGGCAGGGAATGGAGGTGTTGCGCCAAAGGATGCGCGACATGGTGGACCTGGGTCGCCTTGCAGGTGATTTTGTGGCCGTGAATGTTCGGCAAAGGGAATCCCTGGATCAAGCTGATGCTTCGCTACAGCACATTGTGAACGGGCTTCAACAAAACTTGGGGACCGAACTGCTGGCCGAAGAGATGAGAAACGTGTTGCGGTCTTTGGCTGAACTTACCGGGGATATCGTGGCCGATGATTTACTCGGCGCTATTTTCTCGAAATTTTGTATCGGAAAGTGACGTATTTGACTTTAATTGGTATTATAAGCAGGATGTACGGTTAATTTGGTGACTTAATATAAGGGGTTTACATCATCGATAATAACCATTAATAGTATTCAATATGGC
>VGFN01000019.1 GCA_016868875.1 Bacteroidota bacterium | reverse complement strand
ACAGCCCGTAACAATTGGTTTTTGATGGCTTGCAGGGCCTCCGCACTATCCGAAAACGCGAGAGTTTGGGATTCCCAACCCCTTTTGTGGGCCGATAAATTGGCCACCATGGCCCCCAAGGCAGCGGCCAAGGCTCCCATATAAGCGGCCACCGAACCCCCACCGGGTGCAGGGGCATCGCTGGCCGTCAGGTCCACAAAGGCCCCCAAACTCATGGACACCAAGCGACCGTAGGGCGCCTCCATCGCATATTCAATGATTTTGCGCCGTGGATCAAAGTCACCTAATTGCCTCAGCCCCATGCTCTGCACCGCACATTCAATCAATTCTCCATCCGATGCTCCGGAGGACCTGCCCGCTTTGCGCATGAAATATCGTCCCGCCTTGAGGATGCTTTCGAGGGGAACCAAACCGACCAACTCGGAACCGGTGACCCGAAGTCCCCTACGGTTCGCGGATTCCCAGACCGCTTCGTAGGCCTCATGCAGGTTGGTATCCGCAAGACGGGTTAGGTTCATGGAAACCTGGGCCATTCGATATTCCTCGATGTACCAACCTACCCCTTTGACCGATTTGCAGGTGCCCGGCTGGCGGACCGGTTCCCCTTGGGCGTCCAAGCGAATTTTGCCCGTCAACGGATGACCATCACGAAGCACCCTGCCCGCTTCTCTCACGTCAAAAGCCACGGAATTGGCCAAGCGCGAGGATATCGTGTTCAAATTAACATTGTAGGCTACCAGCAAATCTCTGGCACCGATGACCGTGGCACCGCATACAGGTTGGAAGGTATGTGGACCAAAATCAGGGGTCCAGCGGGGATCCTTCATCTTGACCTCCAGGCCTTCGTATTCACCGGAGCGGATCTCCGCAAGGTTGCGTCGATAAGCCTCCTTGGCAGAATATTCGTAGAGGTAGACAGGAATTCCCAATTCTTTGCCAACCTTTTGGGCCAAAACCTGGGACCAATAAACGGCTTCGTCCATGCTCATTCCGGAGATCGGAATCAAGGGACAAACATCGGTTGCCCCCATCCGCGCATGTTCCCCACGATGGCTGCGCATGTCAATGCTCAAGGAAGCCTCTCGGATGGCGCGAAAAGCGGCCTCGACTACCGCCTCTGGATGACCAACCAAGGTCATGACCGTACGGTTGGTGGCCTTGCCCGGGTCCACATCCAGAACCCTGGCACCTTCCACGGAACCCAATGCCGCCGCGATTTTGTCGATCACCTCCTTACGACGACCTTCGGAAAAATTGGGAACGCATTCAAGGATAGGGTTAGCCATGGCGATTTGCTTGATTTAAAACAAATTTGTTCAAAAGTAGGCCGATGAGCCCGATTTTTCTCTCTAATTTTCCACAATGAAAAGAACCCTTGCTGGCCTGGCCTTGATTTTGATTGTCTTCGGATGCTCCAACCTCGTAACTCAGGCCCAGAGCAAAGGAAAAGGAAAAGATCGACCGACCCATCCCCTTATGGCCTCAGGGCCTATGCTGGGTCATGCCGGCTTGCGTTACGCCTCGGTTTGGATCCAAACCAGAAGGCAAGCTTCGCTTTGTTTGGAATACCAATTGATCAACAAGGCCGAAGACAGCAGCCGTGAGCCCTGGGTCGCGACTTCTGCAGTCCAAAACGGAACTCGCTGTATGCGCACGGGCAGTGGCCCCGCCCACATCGCCCTTTTTGAATTGGACAGGCTGCATGAAGGCGCTCGTTATTCCTACCGCATCCTACTGGATGAAGATGACCTTGAACCGGTGGACGGTCGTCCCTACACCGATCATGAATTGCTCTTGGCCGAAGGTGAATTCAGCACGCAGCCCCATTGGTTGCACCGTTACCCCGCTCCGGATTTCACCATCGCCATGGGTTCGTGCAGTTACATCAATGACCCTGCCTACGATCGCCCTTCTCCCTCCTATGGTGGTGATTACCAAGTTTTTGATCGAATCGCTGCCCTGCAACCTTCGGCAATGTTATGGCTAGGTGATAACATCTATCTCAGGGAAGGAGATTGGGAGAGTTTTCAAGGCATGGTCAACCGTTATCAACATACCCGGGCTACCCCCTCAATGGCCTCCTTGCTTGCGATCTGCCCTCAATACGCCGTTTGGGATGACCATGACTTCGGTCCTAATGATGCCACAGGATCTTGGCCCCTCAAGCGAGAAAGTTTGGAGGCCTTCAAATTGTTTTGGGCGAACCCTTCCTACGGTATGCCTGAATTTGAAGGCATTACCTCGGCCTTCCGTTGGATGGATGTGGAAGTTTTTCTTTTGGACAACCGCTACCATCGCAACAACCAACGATTGAAAGACACCTGCACCAGACGAATGCTAGGGGATGCCCAAATTGAATGGCTTGTGGATGCCCTGAAGTTCAGCCGTGCCCCCTTCAAACTGGTGGCCAGTGGCAGTCAAATCCTGAACAGCCACGCGATTCACGAATCCTATGCCAATTACCCCTGCGAGCGGCGCAAATTGCTGGACCGATTGGCCGAAGAGAACATACGAAATGTGATCTTCTTAACCGGAGATCGACACCATTCCGAAATTTCCAAGATGGAACACAAGGGCGTCGTCTTCTGGGACATTACCTCCTCCCCATTGACCAGTGGTATCAATTCCGTGGCCGACAAGGACCAAAACGATTTCCGAATCCCGGAGTCCTTGTCCCTGAAAAGAGGTTTCGCAACATTAAATTTTTCGGGACCTGCCAAGGAGCGTTTGCTCACCACCCGCTTCCATGATTCGGAGGGGCAGGTTTATTTTGAGTACCGTATTCCAAGCTCCGGACAATGAAAAGAAAAGCTACCAAACTCATTCATCCCGTGCAGCCCAAAGAACCCGGGGTATTGCCGCATTTTGGTGCCGCCAAGACCCCACTGTACGCCTCATCGACCTACATCTTCGAAAGCGCCGAAGCCGGTGCAGCCACCTTTGCCCTGCAACAAGGTCGAGCCTTGGAGCATGAGCCTGCCCCCTTTAATTATGCGCGATTGGGTCATCCCAATTTGGTGCAAGTGGAAGGGCAATTGGTCGCTTTGGAAGGAAGGGAGCGCGGCCAAATCGGCGGGATGCCCGACGAAGCCTTGGCTTTTGAAAGCGGGATGGCGGCCATCACCACCTCAGTGCTTGCCTTGATCAAGCCAGGATCGGTCTTGGCCTATACGACCCCGATCTACGGCGGAACGATTCAATTTTTCAAGGATTTTCTGGAGCCTTGGGGCATTCATTGTTATCCCTTGAGGCAAGGCCAGCCCACAGAATCGCACGATTCTGCTCCAAACCCCATCCCGGATATCCTCTACGTCGAAACCCCTGCCAACCCAACCAACGAGCAATGGTCATGGGATCGATTGCGGACCTGGGTGGACCAATGGGCAAGCAACGGCAAGCGACCGGTGGTGATGGCTGACAACACCTACCTTGGGCCGTGCTGGCAACATCCATTGGAGGAAGGGGCCGATTTGGTCCTCTATTCCGCGACCAAATCCATGAGCGGGCACAGCGACCTTGTCTGCGGGGCCTGCGTTGGAGACGCATCGCTTGTACGACGCATCCGATCTCTTCGTAACAAACTAGGCAATACCGCCAGTCCCTTTACTGCCTGGCTCTTGTCCCGTAGTTTGGAAACCGTACAACTCCGTATGCAGGCTGCCCAATCCAACGCCAGCATCCTTGCCCAAAGGTTGGGCCAACATCCTGGTATCCAAAGTCTCGCCTATCCAGGATCCGGAGCGATGCTTTCAATTTGGCTGAACGGAGGAGAGGAGCATCGCATCGCTTGGCGCTTCCTTAACAGCTTACAATGCGTCCAACAGGCCGTATCCCTGGGCAGCAACGAAAGCCTGGCCTGTCACCCCGCCAGCACCACCCACAGCGCAATGGACCCCAAGGAGCGCAAAGAATTTCGAATTACCGATAACCTCATCAGGCTATCGGTAGGCCTCGAAGACGTGGAGGATTTGTGGGAGGATTTGCAGCAGGCTTTGGAACAAGCCTTTGCGGCTGGGTAACACAGATCTAATCCTGACCTTCTCTATTTTTTCTGGATCAGGGCGGCGTACAGGGTATCGCCTCCTTGGGGGGAAGCGTTCAAATAACGGTCCAAGCGTAAATGGCTGTCTTCTTTGGAGGCGAGGAAGGCCTTTACAACCTCCTCGTTTTCGCAGGAATACACGGAACAGGTTGCGTACAGCAAATACCCACCGGAACGAACTCTGGACCACAAGCAAGCGAGCATGCGCCCTTGCTTTTCGGCAAATTCCAGGGGATTCATAGGCGGCCCCAAAAGTTGCAAATGAGGGTGATTCCGCCACGATCCAGATCCGCTGCAAGGTGCATCCAACAAGACCCCATCAAATTGTGAGGGAAAAGAACCGAGCTCCGCAGGTTCCGAGTTAAGCCAATCCGTGAGCGCACGGGAATAATTCCGCCAACCTGCTCGTTGAAAACGACGAGAACATTCCTGCAAAATACTTGCTCTGGAATCGGTCACAAACCATTGCAAGTCGGGATAAGCCTCGTGGAGCAAAAGGGTTTTGCCTCCGGAACCCGCGCAGGCATCCAACCAACGTCCGGCAGCGTTGGCCGGCATGCATTCCACCAACCTTTGACAGGAAAAATCCTGCATTTCGAACCAACCTTCTTTGTATCCTTCCAATTCATTCAAGGCCAAACCCAAGGGCATGGCCCATGCTTGCAATGCCGAAGGATGCTTCAAGGTAAACTTGAGCGGAGCGGCCCAACCTTGTTGGTGAATTCGTTCTTCCAAAACGGTTTCATAGCCTCTTCGAATTCTCAACCAAGCCATTCCCGGTAATCCTTGTTCTTGCAACCATTTTTCGATGCCGTAAGTACCTTCCGCAGGATCCTGGGATTGGATATCGTCGACCAACCGCGGTGAAATAAAGTCGCTGTGAGGAAATCCCTTCGAGGAATTTTCTTGAAGAACACTTTGTAAATCCATCTTCGAAGGGTATTGCTCCAGCAGATAAACGACCCAGGGGTGATCTTCCCCGTGCATCGCGAGCAACCCTGCGGTTAGGGCCTGCGCCCACGGGGCATAATCGGCTGCCCTATCGGAGGATGTCCAAATTCGTTGAGCCCTCAGCGCTTGGTACACCCCCATTGACCATTCCTTACGATCCCGTGAGCCCATTTGGGGGAACTTACGGGCATATTCCCTGAGAAGTCCTGACAAATCAGAGGCAGCCGTTCGGTTGCGGCCTGCCCAAAATTCCAAAAATTCCAAAACTTGCCGGGTGCGTAGGGTCCAACGCCCGGACTGTCCACCTATTCCCATTCGATGGTTGCTGGAGGCTTGGAAGAAATATCGTAAACCACGCGATTGATGCCGCGAACACGGTTGATGATTTCGTTGGAAATTTCGGCTAACAAATCGTAGGGAAGGTGCACCCAATCCGCCGTCATGCCATCCAGACTGTGCACGGCCCGCAAAGCAACGACCCGTTCGTAGGACCTTTCGTCGCCCATCACGCCCACCGATTTGACGGGCAGCAGGATGGCCCCGGCTTGCCAAATTTGATCGTACCACCCGCTTCGACGAAGGTGCTCCAGGTAGATCGCATCGGCTTGCTGCAACAAACGCACGGAGGCGCTGTCCACTGAACCCAGGATGCGAATGCCCAGACCAGGACCAGGGAAGGGATGGCGATCCAGCAATATCGAGGGGATATTGAGGGCCCTCCCCACTTTGCGAACCTCGTCTTTGAACAAGGCACGAAGGGGCTCCACCAATTTGAGTTTCATGCGATCAGGGAGCCCACCTACATTATGATGCGATTTGATAGTGGCCGAAGGACCATGTACCGATACCGATTCTATCACATCGGGGTAGATGGTTCCCTGTCCCAAAAAAGCTACTGCTGGGATGGCATTCGCCTCACGCTCAAATACTTCGATAAAAACTCTGCCAATGGCCTTGCGTTTGGCTTCCGGCTCCTCCAATCCAGCCAAAGCCTTGTAGAATTCGTTTTGGGCATTGACCCCTTTGACCCTCAAACCCAATTGTTGGTAGGCTTCCAGAACCTGAGTGAATTCGTCTTGACGCAAAAGCCCATTGTCCACAAAAATCCCATGCAAACGATCCCCAATGGCATGGTGCAGGAGCACCGCAGCCACTGTCGAATCCACGCCTCCGCTAATCCCCATCACCACCTCATGGTCCCCCACTTGGGCTTTCAAATCGTGAATGCATTGTTGCACAAAGGATGCCGCTGTCCACGACGGACTCATCCCGCAGATTCCTAACACAAAATTGCGCAAAACCTGCATGCCCTCCTCGCTGTGGGTCACCTCGGGATGGAATTGAATCGCATACACCTTTTGGTCCGGCCATTCAAAGGCAGCATACTGAACGGACTCCGTGGAAGCGGTATGCAGGGCCCCTTGGGGCAATTCCGTTACCGTATCCCCGTGGGACATCCATACGATGCTGCCTTGGCGGATACCTTGAAGCAAGGGGGACCCCCCCTGGGGGTTGACCTGCAGTTGGGCCCTGCCGTATTCACGGATCACCGAACGCTGCACCTGCCCACCCCGATGGACGGCGAGCCATTGAGCCCCGTAACATATTCCCAAAATAGGCAATGACCCGAACCAATCCGGCCATGGCGCCATGGGCGCTTCGCGATCATGGGTCGAAAAGGGTGAACCCGAAAGGATAACCCCGCCCCAACCCTCGCCTTCCTCGGGACAATGATGGAAAGGATGAATTTCGCAGTACACCTCCATTTCACGAATCCTACGCGCAATGAGCTGGGTGTACTGCGATCCAAAATCTAAGATCAATATTCGTTCCATGGCCAAAATTAAAGGTTTAACCTTTACTTTGACGAATAATAATCCAAAGCATATCCCCTGGTGATTGAGCTTCCCGTTCCAAACCTTGCAGAGGGCCTTGTCCGTGATGCCGCCTTGTTTCTTGATCGGGATGGTGTCATCAACCATGATCCAGGGGATTATGTCCACTGCCCCGAAGATTGGCATTTATTAGATGGTATCGTGGAGATCATGATGGCGGCTCAAAGCAGAGGATACCGCCTCATCCTCATCACCAACCAAGGGGGCATAGGGCTAGGCCTTTACACGTTGGAGGATTTACACAGAATACATACCAAAATGCAGGATGCTTTGGCCTCCCACGGCATCCGTCTTGATGCGGTTTATGCCTGCCCTCACCATCCCCGTTCCGAACCCTGCCTCTGCCGTAAACCCGAACCCCTCATGGTCCAAAAGGCGGTACATCGCTTTGGCTTGGACCCCGCAAAATGCCTAATGATCGGAGACCGAGATCGGGATATTGAGGCGGCTGAGGGTGCTGGCGTCCCCGGCCATCGGATACCGTGCAATGCGGACCTCCGCCAGGTTCATGGCCCGTGGACAGAATGGCTGCGCAGGACCCTCGCTTTAATTTTCATAACATTGGGTTTTTATTGCGCACCCCGGCAACTTATGGCCCAAAAATTAACCGCCCAGGTTTACCTGGATCCGAGTTGCACCCAGGCCCATGCCGTGATGGACCGCTTGCGGGATCAGCAGGAATTATGGGGGGACCAAGTGCATTGGGTGGCTGTGTTCAGCGACCCTATGCTTCCCGAGAAGGATTGCCTCAAATACCTTATGGATCATAACCTTGCTATGGCCCTGCGCAGAGACCCCAGGCAGCAATTATTGAGTATCTACGGTATTCCTCAACAACCCTGGCTCTTAATTACCAACAACCGATCCATAACCGTTTACCAAGGACCCTTGTTGGAAAAGCCCATTGCAGCCCCGGGCAAAAGCGTTTGGGAAAATCAACTCCGCAAACTCGTCGAAACCCCTGTGCAAAACATTGATAATTCTAATCAAGGCCTCAAATCCTCAGGAGGGGCATCCAACGGGACCCCATCCAAGGTTGCCAAAAGACAGGGCTCGGGATGCCCCGTGAAACTCCCTTAAATCTAAGGACTTATTCCAGAATAATTTGAGCCTTCCCAGGGATTAGCCAAGTACAGTCCCCTTCAACATTACCTCCGATTCCCTGCACAAAAACCCTCCCAAATGTACGGGTACCGAGGCCCCCACCCATAGCGGATCGTAGGCACATTCTACCCGAATGAAATTAGGCGTATAGCCTCTCATTTTCAATTTACCTTGTTCGACTTGGTAGGTATCTTGCTCAAAGAGCACTTGGATCACCTTGCCGGAGAAGCCTGTCACATAGTTCTTTTGACGATCCATCGCCCATTGCGTCAAAGCGTGGTTGCGCTCTAGACGCTCATGCACGGGGACCCCAGGCGTCCATTCGGCAGCAACCGTACCCGGTCTTTCGGAATAGGTGAAGACATGAAGGTAGGCCAAAGGCAAGGACTCCAGAAATTCATAACATTCCCTAAATTCAAGCTCCGTTTCCCCGCCAAAACCGACCATCACATCGGCCCCCAGGCAGACCCCCTCGAAGGTGTTGGCCAATCGCAACAGGAGCCGACGGTAATCCTCCGTGGTGTATCGACGACGCATACGGCGCAAAACGTTATCAGAGCCGCTTTGCAGCGGAATATGGAAATGAGGCACGAAGCGAGGGCTCTCCTGCAATGCTGCAATCAAATCATCCCCAAAGAGATTGGGCTCCACACTGGACAGACGGAGACGATCGACTTGAACATCACGCTGCATGCGGCGAACCAAGGCCGCCAAGGAGTAACCCAAGCGACGGTCATCCCCACTGCCCCGTCCAAAATCACCCAAGTTAACCCCGGTCAAGACGATTTCCTCTGCGCCCTCTGAGGCAAGACGCTTGGCCCTCTCCACAACCGAATCCATGGCATCCGAACGAGCCTTCCCTCTCGCCATGGGGATCGTGCAATAGGTGCAAGGAAAATCACAACCGTCTTGGACTTTAAGAAATGCCCTGGTCCGATCTCCCCAACTCTGCGCTGGTTTAAATTCGACGGATTCATCAATGGGAGCATGGACCACTTGGACCGTTGGCGATGTGGAGCCTGCTTCTTCCAGAAGCTCGGGCAATTTCCATTTGGCCTCGGTACCCGCGACCAGATGTACCCCAGGAATTTGGGCGATTTGTTCCGGTTGCAACTGGGCATAACATCCCACGACCACAACCTTGGCTTGTGGGGAATGTTTCAACGCCTGCCGAACAACCCTGGCACATTTGCGATCGGCCTTGTCGGTCACTGAACAGGTGTTGATGATGTAAACATCAGCCCCCTCTTCGAAATTTACGGGGGCATAACCACGGTCTTCGAAGGTTTTGCGGATGCTCAGACCGTCGGCATAATTCAATTTGCAACCCAAGGTGTACACGGCCACCTTGGCTTGGCCCTCCTTGGTATCCAGAGCCTGCAAATCCCCTGCGATCTCCGATATAGAATACGAATTCACGGATATTCCTCTACGCCTTAGATCCTTTGTCGGTGTTCATTGCGCGCAGGCGAATGCCGGTGATGACTTTCTTGGTATGCCTTGGAAAATCCCCGGACATCATCCAAGTATAATAGGAAGGATCGCGGGCAAAGACCTCGGACACCGATTGACCTTTGTATTTGCCGAAAGCGAAGAGTTCCACCCCCTTGTCGTTGCGAACGATGCGCCCTGCCAAATCCACCGATTTGTTGTTACGAGAAGTGAAACGATGCAGGAAATCCACGTTGCCTTGCAGGTCCTCGTAGCGGTTGAGCTGTTGCAACAGGATCATGCAGGTGGCCCGGGCATCGGCGGCGGCCGAATGCGCATTCACCAATTCCTCCCCGCAATAAAAACGCAATGCAGCCTTCAAATCACGGGGTTCTTTCTTGTGAAAAATCGCCTGAACATCCACCATACGGGCATTGGAAATATCCAGATCCATATCGATGCGCAACATTTCGTCCATCAAGAAGGGTAAATCGAAATACGCGGAATTATACCCTGCCAAATCGGCCTGATCAAAAAAACGAATCAATTGAGGTGCAAATTCCTCAAGCGTGGGCATGTCAACAACATCCGCATCGTAGATGCCATGAATTTTGGAAACCTCCTCGGGGATGGGGATACCAGGTTGCAGCCTTTGCTCCAATTCTTCCACGGTACCTTCCGGATGGACTTTGACCCCCGCAAATTCAACGATGCGATCTTGACCGATATTCAAACCGGTCGTTTCCAAATCAAAAAACAGCAGGGGCCTGCTGAGGGTTAATCGCCCTAAATCCAAGTTTACCATTCGCTAATTTCCTTTTCCCAAGGCCATGAAGACCATGAACCTGAACTCATCATCAACAGGGGCCGATACGCTGATTGGATACGAACCCAATCTTGCAGGGCCTGGAGGTCGTCGAAGACCTTGAGATCCTTGCGTCCGAAGGCTTTCACCAGAAAGTCGGCATCGAGACTCCTCCCTTGTTTACGTTGGGCCACTTCTCCGGAACAATACACCGCAGCCACTGCAGGGACATTCATCGTTCCTTGGTATTCCGGGATAAAGTCCGGATTCAAACTCGAGAAACTGTGCAATTCCAGGACTGCGGTAAAGTCAGCCCCGAATTGTTCGTGGACCGCCTGCACCGAAGCCGATACCTTGGAAGGTGAATGCGCAAAATCCCGGATGACCGTCTGACCGGAACCGGTGGTCATCCGTTCCAATCGCCTGGATGCTCCCGGAAAAGAAGCAATCGCTTGGTAAAAATCCACCTTTTCGATACCGGCCATGGCGGTGAGCTGCCTGGCGGCGGCGATATTGTGCATATTGTGTTTGCCAAAGACTTGCAAGGGGATTTTACCTAAACTCGTCTTGAGAAATGTGTAGCCATCTTCCACCACATAAGGTGCTGCCTTGTAAGGCTTGCAATCCAAATGCCCGCCGTAGGATTGAACTAAGTTAACCAATGCGGGGTCTTCTTCAAAATAAATTAAAGTTGAACCCGGTCGAAGGCCTGCGATATAGTCGGCGAAAACCTTTTCGTAGGAGGCTTTGGAAGGAAAGACATTGATATGATCCCAGGCAATCCCGGTGATGACGGTGCCGTGGGGTTGATAATGCATCATTTTGGGACGAGGATCCAAGGGTGAGCTCAGGTACTCGTCGCCTTCAAGGACTACCGCGGGAGCAGCCGTACCGAGCTGGACCATGCGTTCGTAACCGGGCATGGCCGAACCCACGAGGTAATCAAAAGGCCGTCGATGGAAACGCAAAACATGCATCACCATGGAGGTAATGGTGGTTTTACCATGGGAGCCCGACACCACAAGCCGTTGTTGATTGGCCGTCAATTCGCCGACTAATTCCGGAAAAGAGTAGATGGTTAAACCAAGGTCCAACGCTTTGAGCAATTCAGGATTGTCGGAACGCGCGTGCATTCCAAGGACGACCAGACCCAAATCCTCGGTGATTCTGGACGGCTCCCATCCAAGGCGGTCGGGCATCAGCCCCGCCACATCCAATCGACCCCTGGCCGGCTCATCAATCCGATCATCTGAGCCTGTGATATAGTAGCCTGCAACTTGCAGATCCAAGGCCAGGTTGTGCATGACTGCGCCCCCGATGGCAATCAAATGAATCTTATCTCCAGGCTTTAACTTTGACATAGCCTACAAAAGTACGAAATCCTTGGCGGGGGTCTTTTGAAAACAAGGCGACTTTTCCATGAAACTGCAAACTTTACAAACTGGTTTTTTTAAGTTGGACGGTGGAGCTATGTTCGGCGTGGTTCCGCAGAGCCTATGGGCTCAAGCGAATCCCCCGGATGCCCATAACCTGTGCACCTGGGCGATGCGCTGTTTATTGGTTGAAGTAAATGATCGTAAAATTGTAATTGATTGCGGATTAGGAAATAAGCAAAACTCCAAATTTAGGGCCCATTATGGCCCAACGGAACAAGTTTCCATCGTCGATGCCGTCCAAGGGGCAGGTTGGCGTAGCGATCAAATCACCGATGTCCTGCTGACCCATCTGCACTTTGATCACTGCGGCGGGGCAACAGAACGCGTTGGTTCAGGGGAGGAAATTCGGGTCGTTTTTCCAGAAGCAACCTATTGGGTCTCCGGCAGGCAATTGCAATGGTCGTACCCCCATCCGAATGCCCGTGAAAAAGCCTCCTTTCTGCGCGAGAATATCGAACCGTTGATGCAGTCGGGGCAATTGCAAGAAGTTGCCGACGGCCAAAACGCCGCAGGATTACCCTGCCTTCATGTTTACGGTCATACCGAAGGGATGATGCTCCCTATCCTGGATTGGGGAGGGCGATCGATGTTGTATTGCGCTGATCTTTTGCCCTCCGTCGCTCATCTGCCCCTGCCTTGGGTGATGGCCTACGATGTGAGGCCTTTGCAGACCCTTAGCGAAAAAGCCGAGATCCTTGAACAAGCCCTGCGTGAAAATTGGTCCCTGTTCTTTGAGCATGACCCCCAATACGCCATAACCAACCTCAGGCGCAACGATAAGGGGGTGATCGTTGCGGATCAACCCCGCGAAACCTTGTTACCTTCTCCATAGGGCTATAGGAGAACATCCCTGGGGTTCCAGGGAACATCCCTAGGGTTCCAGGGACCAGAGGCTGCATAGACGACGGTAAATTTCCGTATTGTCCATCATGGCGCTTAGCCCTTCAGCGCCAGGGCCGTAGGCCATCACCGGAACCAAGGCTGCCGTATGCTTCTTGGTCGTAAAGGCCAAACCCATGCTTTGGGCATCCCGTGCACCGCTGTTGATGGCCATTCCCCCGGTCTCATGATCGGCAGTCAATACCACCAGCGTGTTGCCGTCTTGGCGAGCAAAGTCCAGAGCAGCGCCGACTACCCGGTCCAGATCCAAGGTCTCGGTCAGCACATAGTCCCCGTCGTTGGCATGACCGCCCCAGTCAATTTGCGAACCCTCAATCATCAGGAAGAAGCCAGAATCCTTGGTTGCAATGGGCGCGGGACGGTCCAAGTCACGGCAAGCTCGAGCGGTGAGGGCCGCCATAAGGCCAGGGTCCCTGCCTTCGCTGATTCGCGGTGCTGGTCCATCCCATATCAGGGCCACCACAGGCTGTATAGCAGAAGACCGAGGTGCCTTGAGCAGATCCTCCGATCGGTCCATGACTTTGAAGCCCCTTGCCTTGCGCATCTCTTCCAGCAGGTTTCGTTGGTCCTGCCTAGCCACAAAATGATTCCGGCCTCCACCCACCAACCAGTCCAAGGGGGCAAGACTCAAATCCAAGGCGATGTCCTCGTAGAGATCCCGGTCGATGCGATGCGCAGCGTACGATGCGGGGGTGGCATGGGTGACTTCGCAAGTGACCAGCATGCCCGTTCGCCGTCCCGTGGCCCCTGCTTTCTCCAGAATGGTCTGCAAGGGCAAGGAGTCTGGACCCACGCCTACGGCACCGTTGTAGGTTTTGCGTCCGGTGCTCAAGGCCGTTGCGCCTGCTCCGGAATCGGTGATCAAGGCATCCGATGAGGTGGTGACCGAGTAACCGAAATGGGTGAAACGCCCCATGTTCCAGGAACCATCCCCTGATCCTTGGGTTTGGTGCAAATACGCCGCCGAAACTTGGGTATGCCCCATCCCGTCCCCTATAATCATGATAATGTTACGAGGCTTCCCTGTCCCCTGTGCCTCCACGCCCCATCCCCAGAGCAGGGCATTCATCGAGAGAAAGCATTTGGTCAAAATCCAGTGGTTGGGTTTCATGATGGATTATTTACGTAAAAGTCGTAGGGCCCAAGCCTGCAATGCAGCAACGCTCATAGCATCGGTTATGCGACCCTCTTGGATAAGCTCCAGCGCCTCCTCCAAGGTAACCCATGCGATGCTAAGGTCTTCGGTACCTTCGGGCTGGGCCTGGCCCTGAGCGAGGCCCCTTGCTACATAAATAAGGGCCTCTTCGTCCGTTACCGAATTCGAAAGGTGCATTCGCAACAACGGTTCCCAGGATTCCGCTTGCAGTCCGGTTTCTTCTTGGAGTTCCCGGCGGGCAGCCTCCAAGGGATCCGTACCCACAGGGCCGCCACCTTCCGGAATTTCCCAGGAATAAGCGCCCAACGGGTAACGCCATTGCCCCACCAAAGCAATTCGCCCTTCAGCATCCACCGCCACGATTCCGATGGCTTGGTTAGCGAAGGCCACGACCCCGTAGATCCCCGGCTGTCCATCCGGGCGAAGAACCTTGTACTCCGTCAAGGCAATCCAAGGATTGCGATATATTTCGTGGGCATCCTGCGTTTGCCAAGAGTTCTTTCCGTCCTTGAGGGGGTACATCACCAAGTTTAATTTTCCGAAATTAGGAACAGTATGGGATCATTTTTGGGATTTACCGCATCCTTTATCGATGAAAAATTTAGAAAGAATTCTTGCTCGAGCATTATTCACCCTAAACAAAATCTCTACTTTTACGTTTCGAAAAAATTAAACCAGCCTTAAACTAATCCAACATGATCAAAAACTTCATCCTCATCGCCGCCGGAGCCCTAACCCTGGGTCTTAGCGCCTGCAACAACAACGCCTCCGAGACCACCAACCCCATGGCAGAAGGCCAAGCCGGTCAAGGCGCAGACACTTTAGCTGTCGCTTCAGGTATCGTAGAATGGACAGGTTCCAAGCCAGCGGGCAAGCACAACGGCACCTTCACCGTCAGCGAAGGTCAGCTTTTTGTCGAAAACAATGCCATTTCGGCTGGTGAATTCACCATCGATATGAAAAGTCTGAAGGTCCTTGATATCATCGATTCCGCTCAAAACGCCAAACTCGCCGGTCACCTTATGAGCGGTGACTTTTTTCAGACCGATTCATTCCCCACAGCCAAATTTGTGATTTCTACCGTGACAGCTTTGGCTACCCCGGATTCCTTGGGCAATACCCACACCATTGCTGGGAATTTGACCCTCAAAGGAGCGACTAAAGGCGTTAGTTTCCCTGCCAAAGTGGCCCTTGCCGAAGGCAATTGCACTGCCGAATGCTCACTCAGCATTGACCGCACCCAGTGGGGTATCGTGTACAATTCCAAAAACATCTTAAAGACACTTGGCGATAAGGTCATCAACGACATCGTGGACCTGAAAATCAAATTGAGCGCAGCTGCCAATTAAGGCCAGCCCATTTCCTTTGTTTATCCAAGAAGCCCGGCTCGTCCGGGCTTTTTTTTATGATCAAGCTGGAAGATACTCCCTTGATTAGTTTTTAATCATCCGGCGATGCTCTACCTCACCGCTAGGCCATTCCAAACGAAGCAGGTAGGCTTGGGGTTGCCAACAGCGAACATCCGGTGACCAGAAGGCAGGGCCTTGGTACTGTCCTTCTTGGATACTGCGACCCGTCATATCCAGGAGTGTCCATCGAAAAGAAACGGAATCACGGCCCTCCCAATGCAGGTACAGCGCATCCGTGAAGGGATTGGGATACAAGGAGGTTTCCGCTTGACTGAACCAATCGAGCAGCAAGAATGGACTTGGAGGCCCCACGCCAACGGAAGGATTGGCAAGGGTAGCCTGCATACGGTTCCAAGCCGGCCTAGGACCGGACAGGGCACGAAAGCGCACATAACCAAAGGCATCCGACTGCGGGTTCGAGGTCAGGACCTTTAGACCCCCTCGATCTGTAACATCAGGTTGCAGAATCAATCCTACCGAGTCTTTGCCCAAACCGTTGACATCCAGAACACGGATCCATTCCTCAAGACCCAAGGTATCGTTTACACGAACGAGAGTATCCGATGCCCAACGAAACAACGTCCCGACGCGGGGGACCGTGCTATCGGCACAACCTGTCGCCAATAAATTTGATGGAGAAGCCAAAGAGGCTCTCCAAGGGTACATGGAAGTCAGGCTTGCCCGCATTCTTGCCTTTTGCCCCAAGGTGAAAATATTCATGCAACGATCATCGGTATAATCCATGTAATTGGCGATCATCCGTGGTGGTGCTGGTGGGCAATCCACGGGGGCCGTTGTCGGACAACCGAACAATTGCCCACTGCAATTGGGGGTATCTTCGACATCATCATCGACCGAACAATCCCCATCACCCCAGGTATGGTAGAGATCCAGGTAATGTCCCATTTCGTGGGTCAAGGTCCTGCCGTAGGCATAGATCTCGTGAAGATTAAGGGGCTTACCCCCGGGTTTGAAATCCACGGAACCCACCATCCTTGACCCCAAGACGATACCGTCTTTGCGTAAAACATCCGGGTCCCCGACGAGCATCGCCGGGAGATACGAAT
>VGFN01000018.1 GCA_016868875.1 Bacteroidota bacterium | reverse complement strand
GAGGATGAATTGATTTTTGGTGGGGAGAAACAGCCTTACCGCTATTTGGGTGCGGTGGTTAGCGAGGATAATCGATGGCTCTTTATTTCCGCAGCACAGGCTACCTACGGTAACGAGCTTTATGCCAAAGATTTATCCATCAAAAACTCGCCTACCATCCCCATGATTACCGGGCTTGACTACGAGAGCGATGTGGTGCATGTGGAGGGTGATCGAATCTATGTCCTGACCAATCTCAAGGCTCCCAACCGCAGGCTTATGGTGGCATCTGCCAAAGATCCATCGTCATCCATGTGGCAAGAGCTTATTGCAGAAACGGAATCTCCTTTGTCAGTGACGGCTGCTGGCGGTTATTTGATGGCTACTTACCTTAAAGACGCCGTTTCCCAGGTTATTCAATACGATTTGCAAGGTAAGCGTATTCACGAGGTACCATTACCGGGCTTAGGCACCGCCTCCGGCTTTGGAGCCAAGCGACGTGAAACGGAATGTTATTATTCTTTTACGTCGTACACCCAGCCTCCGGTAATCTACCGATACGATCTCCAAGGAGGGTCCAAGATCTACAAACAAAGCAAGGTGGATTTTGAGCCTGACCAATACGTGAGTACTCAGGTTTTTTACCAATCCAAGGACGGCACCAAAGTACCGATGATTTTGACCCACCGTAGGGATGTGAACCCAAACGGCGAGAACCCGGTATTGCTCTACGGATATGGGGGCTTCAACATCTCCTTGACCCCTAGTTTTTCGGTGTCCAACTTGTTCTTTATGGAACAAGGCGGGATTTATGCGGTAGCGAATCTCCGTGGGGGAGGCGAGTACGGGGACCAATGGCACGATGCCGGGACCAAAATGCGCAAGCAAAATGTCTTTGACGATTTCATCGCTGCGGGGGAGTGGTTAATCCAGAACGGCTACACCCAACCCGAGCGTTTGGCGATTGCCGGGGGCTCCAACGGTGGCTTGTTGGTCGGAGCCTGCATGACCCAACGCCCTGATTTGTTCAAAGTTTGTTTTCCAGCCGTAGGGGTCATGGATATGCTTCGTTATCATACGTTCACTGCCGGTGCCGGTTGGGCATATGATTACGGCCGTTCCGATGATTCCAAGGAAATGTTTGAATATTTGCGCGCTTATTCACCAGTTCACAATGTTCGGAGCAAAGTTCCCTACCCTGCGACCATGGTGACCACTGCCGATCATGATGATCGCGTTGTCCCGGCCCATTCCTACAAATTTATCGCGGAGTTGCAAAGTAAACAGGCCGGCCCAGCCCCGGTTTTGATCCGAATCGATGTGAAAGCAGGACATGGTGCGGGCAAACCCACCTCTATGATCCTGGACGAGGCCGCGGACAAATGGTCCTTCCTTTTCTACAACATGGGATTAGAACCTCGATTCTAAGGGATGCCTTAGGCTGCCGCCCCACCGACGTAGACCACATCCCCCTCGGCAGGGATGCCGGCATCGCACAGGGCTATAAGGTACCGGTTCAATTGCTCGAGGTGACTTTCCCGAACAGCACCTGTTTTGAATTCGATAACACGGGCCGTACCGTCATGGCGAAGCAGTACCATATCGGGTTTCAAAAATTGACCATCCCCCAATAGGAGAGGTATTTCACGCAGAACCTTGCAATATCCATCCCAACAATCTCGAAGGTCATCCCTACCCAAGACTTCGAGAATCCAACCCCTAACTTTCGTTTTCAACGCCAAGGTCAAATCAGGCCTCGCCATAAATTCCTCGATAGCTAGGTCATGGTTATTAGGTTCCTCCAATTGGGCCACGACTTGATGAAACAAAGCCCCTGATTCGACAGGATCAGACCAGTGACTTTGCCAATTCAAATTGTGCTCCATGCAAAGCCTGGGGGAAAGGGTAGTCATGGGGTTCGGTGTTGCGGTATTGGGGATTCGTTGGGTATGATTAGTATTGGGCTGGGGGAGAAGCCTCTCTTCGAAGGAAAAGGAAAGCGGTTGTCCCAAGGTCCAACTTTCAAAGGCTGAATGATCCCGATGAACCAGCCCTTGCCCTTCCGGCGTTTCCTTGAATTCTTCAAAGAGCTTGGCGAAGGTGAGGGGGCCGCTGTTGGAGGTTTTCTTTTCGGTCACCTTTTCGGTCACCATAATCATCGAGGACTTGGCTCTGGTCAACGCTACATACAACAAATTCAAATAATCCAAATCGTTGTTAAGATCTTCTTGGTTGCCAATGGATTGCAGGTGCTTAGGCCCTTTCTTGAGTTTGCTCGTCGAAACAAGGTGTATCGGCAGGCTTTGACCCTCATTGATTTCTTGAGTCTGCAGGGATGCGTCTTGGTCTGCTTGCAGCCATTGGTATTCGATGACCGATAATTTTCGCGAACGGTCCAATTCAGGAAGGATCACCACTGGAAATTCCAACCCCTTGGCACTGTGTACCGTGAGCACGGTGACGGCTTGTCCTTGGTCCTGAATTTGCAATTTAATCTTCAAGCGATTTCTCTTCCACCAATTCCGGAGTTCTTGGGCGCCTAACCCTGCAGCGCATTGCAAAGTCCATTCCTCCAGCAAACGTTTGACATAAGCGTCTTGGGTGGGGCAACCCAAGGCGTAAGCAATTTCATGAAGTTGCAGGCCCAAGGGGAGCTGCAACAAGAGATCTTCGTTCCAGAGAGGGAAATGTTGGGCTAACCACTCGTTGAGTCGGAGGGGTTGTTCACCTCGCTTGTATTGCTCCGGATTGAGCGCAAGAAACAACAGGTCTTGATTCAACAGGCTGCTCGAATCGTGGAGAAATTGCCAAGCCGTGATCAGTTTTTCGACCTCAGGATGCAGGCCCAGGACGAGACTGTCCGGAGAAATCACAGCCTGCCCTGCCGCCATCAAGCCGCTGGCGATTTCTGCACCTACCTTGTTGGTTCGGACCAGTATGGCGATATCCTTGGGTTTGTACAGGGGCATCCCATCAGCTTCCAAGGCCAATTGGGCCTCAAGGATTTCCAAACAAAGCCTAACCCTCTCCGAAGCCAAGGAGACCCCGGTTTTTTCGCAGTCCCAAACAGCAACTTGCACCGTTCCATCCAATGCCTGGCTAGCGGGTTCCTTTGCGGAGCATTCTTGTTCCACATCTACAAAAAAAGGATCGGCGATGTCACCATGCTGAAGGCGTAAACATCCGAAAAATGCATTGTTAAATTCAATAATATTCTTGAAAGAACGGTAATTTTCCTGCAAAAATTTCGCTTCAAACAAGCCCTCCCAAAGGGCGGAAATGGGATTTCCTAACACATCCTTAGGCAGGGAAGCGAGCAGGCGGGCATCTCCGTTTCTCCATCGGTATATGGATTGTTTGACATCCCCCACCATCAGGGCCGTGCCGCCAGAGGCTATGGTATTATCGGCCAAGGGGAACAAACACTGCCACTGCAGCAAACTGGTGTCCTGGAACTCATCGATCAAAATATGTTGGTATCGTTGCCCAACCCGGTCGCACAGGTATTCCGGATGGGTTTGACGGATCAAATCTGCCATCTGAAAATACATGAAATTCAAAGGCATTCGGAGTTGATTACGGTTGAATTCCATGAAATGCTGGTACATGGAACCCATAAGCGTGGTGGCGTAGCGCATATCCAAAAGCGCCGATAGCAATTCCACCTCACCCGCTGAATCGGTTCTGTACTTCATAAAGTCCATGACCTCTTGAACCCAAGAATCCGGCAAGGGTAAGTTGCATTTGGGTTGAAGGACACGCCTTTCGTCAAGGGCCTTTTGGGCGTTGGAATGCAAAGCCCCCCCAGCTCCCCCAGCCAATTTTTCGAGGTGGCCCAAGACCCCACCGCTTTTTTGGACAAAGTCATCCGGTTCAAAGCCCAGTTCCCTGGCTTCTTGCGCTAGCTTAGCTGCGGTCTTGAGGGTATAATCCAAATGGTATTGAAGCTTGGCTTCAAGTTCATCGAAATGCCTTTGGTAGGATTCCGGGCTACGCTCCAAGAGCTGATGCAAATGTGCATAGGTTCTGTCCTCAAAGAGAAAACCCGCGTATTTCTCCAACATGGATCGGGTATTCCATGACTGTTCTTTTTGGTTCCGGTTTTGGGCCATAAAGTGCAACAAATCCGTAACGGCTTGGTTGTCATTCCCCAAGTTGTTCATCCACTCATCCAAGGCTTGTTCGATGACCAGGTCCCGATCCAGTTCAATATCAAAATCAAGCCCTGTCCGTAGTTCCCTGTAGAAGGGCCGTGCAAGTTGGGTAATGAAAGAATCAATGGTGCTTATTGCGGTATCGTTGTAACGATGCAACATGTGTTGCAGGTACTGAAAAGATCGGTTGCGTAGGGTTTCTCGGCTGCACTCCAAGGCCTGAATCAGGCTAGTTTCCATGGCACCCGACCTTTGATCGGCTGTTCGCGTTGCAGGTTCCATGGCCATGTAGCGGAGTTGCTTAAGGATGCGCTCTTTCATCTCCATGGAGGCTTTCCGAGTAAACGTGATCGCCAAGGATTGTCTGACCGTTCGAGGGTCATCCGCAAGTAGCAATAGCCTAAGGTAGTCAAAGACCAGGTTATGGGTTTTGCCTGAACCGGCCGAGGCCCTGTACACCAATAAGTTTCCGGTTGTCATTGAGCCCATTTTGATTTTCAAAGGTAAATTTGCTAGTCAAAATTCAAACATTTTTTTTAAGAAGGTTGGATTGGCTTACCCCATGAATTTTAAAAGAGCACAAATATGACCCCTTTTGAGTGGAAGGCTTTTGAATCAGCGGATGTTCATTTTGCGATTTGGTGGATTTTTACTTTGACTGCCTCATGGTTTTTGGCCAAAGAACCCTCATTTATGCTAGGCAGATTGCATTCGTTATTCAATTTTCGAATTTTTCTTCAGGCTATGCGTCACAAAAGCAATGATGCGGGGGTTTTGACGACTGGATGGTCTTTAATCGGAATTGGCGCGTTGGGGCTTCTTCTTATAGACACTTCTCCTGTTCATGATCTTTTTTTCATACTTCTGCCAAACGAGTTGAGAATTTTACCTATCATGATTTTCATTTGGACGATTGGCATCTGGGTGGCCTTTGTGGTTTGGTTTTGGTGGATAAAGTTGTTGGCTTGGGTTGCTGATTTCCCAGAAAGTGCTCTTTGGCTTAAATCAAGCATTTTTTTAGTTTTTCATGTCTGGTTGCCCCTTCTTCTTGGTTTGGCTTTGATAACCAGGTATGGAAGCCCTCAATGGGTTTTGGCAGCTGCATTGCTTACGGGGGTTCTCTTGATGATCACTTTTGGTTTTCGTTGGATTAGGCTGTTACGCCTGGCTTTTGAGTATACCCGGGACCATCTTCTTTTAATGATTTTCTATATTTGCACCTTCGAAATCATTCCGGTTTCGGTGTTCGCGTTAAATTTTAAGCATGGCTGATGGCTCAAATTCTAAATCCAAAATCCGCACGGTCTTGGTTTCTCAGCCCAAACCCGAGCCTGGGGAGCGTTCTCCTTTGTTGGATTTGGGTAATCGGTACGGCCTTAGGGTGGATTTTAGGCCATTTATTGAGGTGAAAGGGGTTTCGGCCAAAGATTTTAGGAAAAGCAGAATTTCAATTTCCGATCATCAAGCCATAATCTTCAACAGCAAAAATGCCATAGACCATTATTTCCGCCTCTGTGAAGAATTGCGCATTGAAATTGACCCAGAGAACCGATATTTCTGTATTTCAGATACAATAGGTCATTACCTTCAGCGATATACGCAACTAAGAAAGCGTAAAATTGTTTTTGGAAAAGGTAAGATGGAGGACCTGTTGCCCCAAATGATAAAGCATGGTGATTTTAGTTATCTAATGCCTTGTTCTGATGCCTTATCGGATAGTTTTCTAACGAAATCTGAGGAATTGGGATTGAAAATCACCAAAGCGGTCATGTTTCAAACCGTATCGAGCGACCTAAGTGACCTAGCAGATATCAAGTACGATGTCCTTTGTTTTTTCAGCCCAATAGGGATTAAATCGCTGTTTGAAAATTTCCCTGATTTTGTTCAAAATGAGACTAAAATAGCTGCTCTAGGCACTCAGACCCACGAAGCGGTTCTTAAAAGGGGCCTTAGGTTGGATGTAGCAGCGCCTACGCCGGAATACCCTTCTTTGGTAATGGCATTGGAGGCGTGTATAAAAAAGGCCCCGAAGTAAGGTTCAAATTTGGCTTTTTGTTCGTTTCTTGGGCTAAATGAATATTGGCTTACGTTTACCCAATCCTCGGCCGGCTATTACCCTGCTCCTTTCGGTGACCCTAACCTTGTTGTCTTTCATGGTGCATGCCCAGCAGGAAGCCAAGTGGAATCAGTACATGTTCAACGATTTCTACTTCAATCCGGGGGTTGCTGGTTCAAGGGCGGCCATCAGTACCCTAATAGCCTCTCGTTATCAATGGGTTAACATTCCGGAGAATGCGTCACCCCGAACGACTTGCTTCAGTATTCACGCCCCTGTTCAGTTTCTTCACGGGGGTTTGGGTTTGTTGGTTATTCAAGACCAAGAGTTCTTCAACAAAAGCACCAATGTGCGCCTTAATTACGCCTTTCGAGTCCCCTTTCGCACCTTCAGCGTGGGTCTAGGGGTTTACGGGGGGATGATTCAAGCCAGTTTAGACGGCACTAAATTCAGGCCAGAGAATCCCAATGACCCTTTATTGGTCACCACCAATGTACAGGCTAATGCGTTTGATTTGGGTGCCGGCATTAATTTTCAATCCTCCAGGTGGTTTTTAAATTTTGCGCTCAATAGACTTAATCAGCCTCAGTTAAAATTCAACAATACAGGTTCCACCATAACCTATGCCCAAAACTTATTTGCCTCTGCCGGCTATCAAATACCGTTGAATAAGTATTGGCGATTAACCCCATCCATCCTATACAAAACCAATTCTTTTGTTTCCCAAATTGATTATAATTTGATGCTTTCTTTAGGAACCAGGATTTGGCTAGGGGGAGGCTATTCTCAGGGTGATGGAATCGTTGGATTGGTTGGCTACAGAATGAGAAATGGGGTCCGTTTTGGGTATTCCTTTACCGAACATACTGGGGAGCTTGGGGGCTTGGCTAATGGGTCCCATGAAGTTTTCTTGGGTTATGATTTTACCATAAAATTGCCTCCACCTCCCCAAAAGAAAATTCTCACTCCACGTTATTTCTAATTTATACGTTAAAAATCCATTATCCTCTGGTTACCTTTATGCTTCGCAAAAAATGAAAATGACCTATTTTAATACTTTTAAACTCAAAAAGTCAGCCGCGGGCTTGATGTTTTGGTTCCTTGCTTTGGGTTTGTCTTCTCTATTGTACTCATGCGGCGGTGGGAATACCGGTGACCTAATTGGGGCAAGGGATAGGGGAAGATGGCTTGAAACAACCCCCTACGGGATGGTGTACATCAGGCAGGGAACTTTCCTGTACGGTCAGGGTGACCAGGATATATTGTTCAACATGAATAGCCCCTTGAAAAATGTCACAATGAGGCCATTCTATATGGACGATGCAGAAATTTCCAATGCCGAGTATCGCCAATTTATCAATTGGGTTAGAGATTCAATTGCCCACACCATACTTGGCAATACCGTGGAGGACGAAGACGGGAATGAGTATATTAATTGGAAGGCAAGAATCAATTGGAACGATCCTGCAGTGGTGGAAGAGTTGGAGGATTTGTTTCTTCCTGAAAATCAAAGAGTCTTTGGGAAAAAGGAATGGAATACGCCGCGTTTTGTCTACAATTACAAGACTTATGATTATCAATCAGCCGCATCAGCTCAAAGTAATCGAAACCGCAACGAATTTGTAGAAGCCAAGTCCATCAATATTTATCCTGATACCTTAGTTTGGACCAAGGATATGGCCTATGCTTATAACGAACCTCAAACCCAATTGTATTTCAGTCACCCCGCCTATTATGATTACCCCGTTGTAGGCGTTAGTTGGAATCAAGCCACTGCTTTTTGTGATTGGAGAACAAGGCTCTTAGCATCATTCAGGCAATCCAAAAGATTGAAATTGCAATTCCCCTTTAGACTACCCACTGAGGTTGAATGGGAATATGCTGCGCGTGGTGGCCGGATGTCTTCCCCATACCCTTGGGGTGGCCCTTCCCTTCGCAACGAAAGGGGATGTCTGCTTGCAAATTTCAAGCCTGGAAGAGGGAACTATATAGACGATGGCGTGACCTACACGGCCAAAACTTATTCCTTCAATCCGAACGATTTCGGTCTCTACAATATGTCGGGAAATGTTGCGGAATGGACTTCTTCAACTTTTGATGAATCTGCAAGTAACTTTTTAGGCGATTTGAATCCAGATTACCGCTATAACGCTAAGGCAGATGATCCAGCTTACTTAAAGCGTAAGGTAATCCGGGGGGGGAGTTGGAAGGACGTGGGTTACTACCTAATGAACGGGACCAGGGCTTACGATTTTCAAGACTCATCCCGTTCGACCATTGGATTTCGTTGTGTTATGGATTTTACAGGTCGTGACATTAGGGATATTCGTTAGTTTTTAACTATTAACCATTAAATATCAATTCATGAAATTTTCTTTCAAAGCAGAAGAAATTGCAGACTACCTACAGTCCAAGAGGGGTAAAGTAACTCTTAACTATTTGTACGGCTGGGGTGCATCCGTGGTAATTATTGGGGCATTATTCAAAATCCGGCACCTTCCTTTCGCGGATTTTTTTCTTACTTTAGGTTTGGGCACCGAAGCCTTGATTTTTTTCGTTTCGGGGTTTGAAGCTCCGCCAGAAGAAACGGATTGGTCCTTAGTTTACCCTGAGTTAGCAGGTGGAGAAGCCAAAGCGCAGCCTGCTACTTTGGACTCTTTGATGCGTGAGGCTAATTTGGAAAAGGATGTTTTAGAGAATTTAGGTAGAAATTTTCAAGCGTTGAATAGCAATGTCCAGAAAATGGGAGAATTGAATACAGCGGGGTTTAGCTCTGGAGAATTTGCCGAAAAAGTGAATGAGGCAACCCAAAATATCGGGAATATGTCTCATCAGGCTCAAACCGTCGCTACTTCTTTTCAGGCTATGTCCAATATGGGAGAACAAGCTCAGGTTTACAACGATCAAATGGCGACATTAAATCAGTATCTTATTTCTGCGAATCAGGCCTATCAGAACAGTGTGCGCTCTGCTTCTGATTCAATTTTAGATTTAGATCAAATTGGACAAGAAACAAAAGCTTATCGAGCAGAAATGCGAAAACTCATTGAGAATATTGGCTCATTCAATGCAATGTATGATGAGGAGATCAAACAAACTGCCTTTGCCTTGAGATCAGCCAGTGAAAATGTAGGCGGCGTTGGTAGGTTGATGGACAGCATTAAATTGATTCAAGAAGATGCGGAGCGTTATCAATCCGAAATGTCTCGATTAAACAGAAACATAGCTTCCCTGAATTCAGTTTATGGGAATATGCTCAATGCAATGTCCAATCGTTTCTAATATCAAATTATTCGCGATTTTTTAATTTTATCAGTACTTAGTATACACTACCGATGGCAAGCGCAAAACTATCTCCAAGGCAACGAATGATCAACATGATGTACCTTGTGTTGACAGCTATGCTTGCTCTTAATGTTTCTGCGGAAATTCTCAAGGCCTTTGCGATGATTAACAAAAGCTTAGAGGAGACTTCGCTCTCTGTTGGTCAAAAAAACGAAGCTCTATACAAGGCCTTTGACGATCGTATGGAAAAAGAGCCAGGCAAGGCCAAGGCCAACTTTGATAAGGCTCAAATAATTCGAAAAAAAACGAAGGAGATTTTGAAGTTCGTTAAGGAAGCCAAAGAAATGATGATTGATTTGGGGGGCAATCAAAATCAAAAAATGGATGAAGGAGACTTCAAAGTAGAAGCAGGGGCAAGACGTGTTATAGATGATGGTAACATCGACATAAGCTCGCAGGTTTTGGTGAATCCTGAAGGAAAAAGCCCCAAGGGTTTGGAGTTCAAGAGGCTAATCAATGAATATCGTTCGCTCATTTTGAATATGGTCCCTAAAAGTGACCTTAAAGAAATCAAGTTATACTTGGACGAAGCTGTTGACCCTAGCGACCAATTATCTGGCGTAAAAAAGAATTGGCTTCAATCCAATTTTGGAGAAATGCCCTTATCTGGGGTAATCACCCTTTTATCCAAATACGAGAGTGATATACGGAATACCGAGACTGAGGTTATTTCTTATCTACTAAGTCAAATTGATGCGGCTTCTTATAAATTTGATAAGGTTGAGGCTAAAGTAGTTGCACGGTCCAGTTATATCCTTACCGGTCAAGATTACGAGGCAGATATCCTTTTGGTGGCTTATGACAGTCGCCAAGATTTGGACATTAGACTTGAAGGTGGAACCAAGGTACCTGTTGAAGCGGGAATGGGTAAATTGAAAATTCGAGCAACCTCAGAAGGCGAAAAAAAATGGGGTGGTTTTATCAATGTGGTTAGCCCTACCTCCGGTGAATTGACGAGGTATCCGTTTAGTAGTTCTTACACAGTTGCAAGACCAGCCGCAGTAGTTTCTCCTGATAAAATGAACGTTTTGTATGTAGGTGTTGACAATCCTGTTTCCATTTCAGCACCCGGCGTAACACCTGAAAATCTTCTTCCGGCAATTTCAGGGGGGGGTACTATTACGGGTTCCAAAGGCAAATACATAGTTCGAGTCAATACACCGGGTATGAATATTAATGTTGATGTACGGGGTAAGGGCGTGGATGGTAAAGGCAGTCAAATGCTTGGATCTACCTTGTTTCGTGTAAAGGCAGTTCCTGACCCCCAAGCCACAATTGGCGGTTTAACTCCGGGTTCTGTGTCTGTTTCCCAATTCAAGGCACAAGGCGGTATGATAGCGACATTGAAGGACTTTGATTTTGACATGCGATTCGACATAATTAGTTTCCGAATGCTTTACTTCGCTGCTCGCAAAGATGTTGAACCCTTTGCCAATACAGGGGCTATCTACAACGCCAAGATTCAGCAAATTATACGAAATTCTAAAGCAGGTGACCGGTTTATTTTTGACGAGGTCAAAGTAGTTGGTCCCGACAAAATCACAAGGAAATTACCCCCTGCCGTCTATTCCATTAATTAAAATTATGAAGAATTATTGCATCGCATTTTTATTAACTTGCTTTTTCGGAAGCGCTTATGGACAACAGCCTGTAGAGGTTATTCCAGGAGCCTACAAGCGTTCTATGAAATTGTCTACCTCCAAGAAGCCTATTGCATTACCGGAAATTCAAGAGCAGGATGTTATGTTCTCTTGGTCAATTCTTCGAGTAATTGATTTGAACCAAAAGCTGAATATGCCTTTCACTCATCCGAAGAGTATGCTCATCAATGTCCTGATGGACGCCTTGAAAACGGGAAAGTTGGATGGGTATTTGTTCAACTCCGAGGACCTTCAAAAATCGGACCAGATCAAGGCGTCGGATATCTTAAATTCATTAGAAAAATGGGATACCATCATCGTGAGTAATCCGGTGACTTATGCCTTAGAAAGAAAGATCGAAAAGGTTGAGTTTAACCCTAACGACGTTGTTAAGTACAGGCTCAAGGAAGAATGGGTCTTTGATCGCAAGACCGCGAGTATGGTAGTGCGAATTGTAGCGATAGCGCCAATTCAAAACCTTAAGTCTGATGGAATAATTGTTGGTGAAATCCCAATGTTTTGGGTTTATTTTCCAGCTATCCGACCAATACTTGCGGCATCTGAAGTTTTCAATATGAAAAATGAGTCGGCTAAGATCTCTTATGATGATTTGTTTTTGCGCAGATTTTTCTCCTCATACATCTACAAAGAACCCAATGTGAAGGATGTTCGAGTAGAAGATTATGCTAGCAATCCGGAGGATTTCCTCATGGAATCGGAGCGGATCAAACAGAAGTTGTTCAATTTCGAACAGAGCCTTTGGGATTACTAGGCCCTCCGTTTTTGGTGGTTCCTGAGTCGCTGTACGTTCATATTCCCTTTTGCCGAAAGGCTTGCTCTTATTGTAATTTCCATTTTAGCACTTCGCTGCAACGGCGAGGAGATTTGATTCGTTCAATGCTCGATGAATTGGGATATCGAATGCGGGCATCGGCCCACGATGAATTGCCCCAGGTCCATTCCATAGCTGAACTTTCTGAAGTAAAACATTCACGCCTCCAAACGTTGTATTATGGCGGTGGCACGCCCTCCTTGCTGAGCATGGCGGAGTTGAGGTCCTTGACGAATGGTATTCGACGGTGGTTTGATCTCGATGGGGTTAGGGAATTCACTTTGGAGGTGAATCCGGAGGATGTAACACTGGCCAAGGTCAAGGACTGGCGTTCTTTGGGGGTGAATCGGATAAGTTTGGGGATACAGTCCTTTGATGATCGGAATTTGACTGGGATGAACAGAGCGCATAACGCGGCCCAAGGAAGACAGGCACTCCACCTGCTCCAAAATGAGGGTTTTGAGTCCATTAGTGCAGATTTGATATACGGATATCCTGACCGGACCTTACAGGACTTTGAGGCAGATTTACAGGAATTATTAAGTTGGCGGCTGCCTCATTTTTCATCCTACCAACTCACGGTTGAGCCGCAAACGGCACTGTATCATCAGGTGAATCAAAAGAAGGTTCGTCTGGCCGCTGAGGACCTTGTTTTGGAACAGATGATGCAGCTGTATCAGGTATCCGCAGCACAGGGGTACCGGGCCTATGAAATTTCAAACTTTGCCTTGCCGGGTCATGAGGCGGTCCATAACAGCCGATATTGGTCAGGGCATGCGTATTGGGGTTTGGGTCCATCGGCCCATTCCTTTGATGGACATCGAAAGCGCTCTTGGAATATCGCAAACAATATTCAATACCAAATGGAGATACAGTCCGGGAAGGTTCCGTCAAGCGAGGAATTGTTGACCGACGATCAGCGCTTTAACGAGGCGGTTTTGATCGGGCTTCGTTTGATGGACGGGTTGCACTGGCTGGTTTTGGAGGAGGCCCATGGTCCACAGCGGGTACAGCGGTTACGCCAACAAATTTCGAAAATGCCGGAGCAATGGTTTGAGGCTTTGAAGTTGGAAGATAGAGAAGCCCCTCTTCGGCTTAGTTTAGCAGGTAGGGCTCTCGCAGATTTCATTGCTGTGGAATTGTTTGCAGAGGCCTAATTACAGCGTGTTATTAATTCGATGATGATGAAATTGACAGCTTCAAATTCAGGAACAGGCGAGGCTTGGGATCTGAATTCCCCTTGGGATCTTTCGATTCCCCTGCATCACGGAATGGGAAATCCTCGGGCGTTTTCGATGGATTATCCTGTTTTTGAGCCCTTTCGAGCAGGTTCTTTTGTTGGCGATGTGGCCCAAGGCTCTCCTTGCAACGTCATAGGTATGCAAATAAGCCCGCATGGTAACGGTACGCATACGGAATGTGTCGGCCATATCGGGTACAATGAGAGGGGTCAGCCAGGCCATGGACCGGAAACATGCCTCAAAGTCCATACGGCCTTGGCTCAATTTTGGTTTCCAGTTCAATTGGTTTCCGTGACCCCTGTCCTCAAAGCGAATGATCCATCCCAACCTTGGATTACCCGCAGCGAATTGTCCGAGCTTCTTCTTCATAACAACAGCAATGCCATCGAAGGCTTGGTGGTTCGAACTTTACCGAATGAATTCTCCAAATTGATCAAGGATTATTCAGAAACTTCTCCCGTGGCTTTCGAGCCGGAAGCCTTGGCGTACCTTGCTTCGTTGGGTATCCTGCATTTGTTGACGGATTTGCCATCAGTGGACCCGGAGCATGACCAAGGACAATTGCTTGCTCACAAAGCGTTTTGGTGCGTGGATACGGCGATTCGAATTTCAGCAACGATCACGGAACTCATTTACGTTCCCTCGAATATTCCGGATGGAAACTATTTGTTAAATCTGATGTTACCTAATATTGCCTTGGACGCGGCCCCTTCCCGGCCAATTCTTTATCCCACCACGGCCGTTCATTCCTCCTAGATCGTCATATCTCACCCAAGGCAGTAAAATCCCTCCGAGAAAAATAATTACCCGAAACTAACTCGTTAAACGATAATAGGTTGCCTTTGATTTTCTATTAAAATATTGTTCAAGAGCGTACGGACGCCTTTGACTTTCGAGGCACCGTACAGACTCAGGTGAATTCTTTTGCTTCGCATGACCCCTTGAGGAGTTTGGCGCAAGATCACCAGTACCCAGAGTAATCCTCCGCTCACAGGCCATAATTCAAAAGAAACCATCTGCGATGCGGGTAATTCGAGGTAGAATTTTCCGGAATCGTCCTTGTCCGTTGATATCAAGATTCGTTGTCCATCGGATTCAACGGCGGTATAGCTTGGTTTGATCACGGCCCAAAGAAGGATGATCAAGACAAATGAACCGAGCAGGGCTCCGTAAACATAAACTGAATCGGATTTGACAAAAAACATGGGAGCGGCGCCAGCCCCTACGATGAGGAAGGCCAATGCTCGAAACCAGAACAGAGCCTTCAAATTATGAATGCTCTGAATTCGATTAGCATTGCCCGGCTGCATGCAATTCTTGTTGGATGATGGGGTCGATCAAATCCATGTTATCATATGCTCCTTGAGGGAGCGTTGCATGGATACGGTCAATGATTCGATCCATAAGCGCTTGTTGCACCTGACCGTTTCGGTAGGCCTGCTGGTACGGCGTCAGGGGCTCGAAGGTGACTTGGGTGTACAGGGGAGTCCATTGCCCGGAAAATTGCTCCTGCATTCGGGCTTCTAATTTTTTCTGAAAGACAAAGCGTGGGTCTGCTACTTTATCCCGCATTTCGATGAAATTGTCCAAGGCCAATTGAGCGATGGCATCGCCATCGGGTTTGCGGGTGGTGGCGAAGGTCTCCAGGACATTGGCCCAGGCGTCTTGATCGCTTTCGGGATGCAGGCCAGCTTGATCCACCAATTCCATGAGTATCCTGACATCTTCCAAACCGCAGTTCAATCCCTGCCCGTAGAAGGGCACAATGGCATGAGCCGCATCACCCAGGATGCAAGTGGGGCCGTAATTCCATGGGGAGCAACGCACGGTAACCAACGATGAGGTGGCATTCTTGCGGAAATCATCGAGCAAGGTGGGCATCAACGGTACCGCGTCTTGGAAATCACGTTCAAAAAAACGCAAGACCTCTTGGTCACTGCGCAGGTCTTGCAGGCCTTCGTGCACACCGCGTTCCGGATCTGCCTCGTAGGGCTGAAAGAGGGTGCAGGTGAAACTGCGGTCAGGGTTGGGCAGGGCAATCATCATGTATTGTCCTCGTGGCCAAATATGGAGCCCATCCGGGTCCATGGCGAATTCGCCCGCTGAAGTGGGGGGGATGTGCAGCTCTTTGTATCCGTGGGGTAGATAGGATTGGCTGTAATCAAAGCGATCCGTTTTCTGCAGGGCATAACGCAGGGCAGAATAGGCGCCGTCCGTCCCTAACAATACATGATACGGAACATTTCGTACCTCTCCATGCTGTTCCAACTGTAGGTGTTGAGAAGCAAGCAGGACATCCGTGCAACGCGATTCAAAATGAATTTGAACCCCTTGCGATTCAGCCAAATCCATGAGTTTGTAGTTCAAACCGGCACGGGATACGGAATAAATTGCTTGACCGTTTTTGCCGTAAGCTTGGAACTGAACTCGGCCTTGTCGGTCATGCACCAAACGACCAGGCATGGGGAGGCCCACGGATTGTATCTCGGTCTCGAGACCAGCAGCAGCCAAGGCGAGGAATCCTCGGTTGCTCAAGGCAAGGTTAATGGAGCGACCACCGTATGCTCCCTCTTGTCTGCTGTCTGGCCGGCGCTCATGGATGATGGGCTCAAAGCCGCGCTGCTTCAGGAGTATGGCTGCAAGACAACCTACGGGGCCTGCGCCAAGAAGATGAACGGGGGACATGGGTATTTTGGTCAAAATTAAGGCAGGAGTACCTACCAAGGAATGGAACGCCGCATTCGGTAGGTGATCATCGTTCCGAGACAACCCAATCCACCCTGGATGTTGGTGGGGATCACCACAGGCTCGCCAAAGGGGTTGTCTTCACTCAGCCCTTGCTGGCCTATGGCTTGCAGGTATTGGAACAAGGGCTGATTAATTCGTTGGATCGCCACTTCGAGTTGGGCATTCCCTAGCCCTGTGGTGTCATAGGGTACGTAAAAATTGAAGCGATCTTGCCATTCGTAAACCCCGTTATTCGAGGTGTTCACGGATACCAATTGGTTAGGATATCCGGTCAAATCCGCGTTGTTCCAAAAAAAATCATTTTGCGCCATACCAATAATGCGGTAATTGATCCTGAAATGGGCAGGTTCAGAACCCGAGGTGTTCTCGTTCATTGAGCGCCAGCGGACCTTCACTTGAAGGTTACGGGACCATTCATTTGGTGACGTGACCAAAATCTGTACGCTGGTATCCGCAATTTCGCTTACGGGGATTGATGCAGAGGCGTTGACGGTTCGCCCATCTTTGCTGGAAACGGTCAGGCGGTAGTCATAACCTTTTTGAACAAAGGATTGACCGGCAATTTGGGTAGGGGCCGCATAATACAGATTATTTCCTTCGT
>VGFN01000017.1 GCA_016868875.1 Bacteroidota bacterium | reverse complement strand
AGAACATCATCGCATGCATTGGACATGGATCAAAGGCCATAACCTGCATCCTGAAAACGAACGATGCGATTTCTTGGCTAAAGAAGCAGCCTCAAAAACAGAATTGCCTGAAGACCAAGGCTATATAGCAATCAAAGAAGCTAACATCGATCGAACAGCGGCCGCACGATGAGAAATTTCATTCTTCTTGGTAGGGTCAATTTCGGCTAAACTACGTCCGGGGATTTCCTGGGCTTCAAAAACCGGGTCGTAGCCAAATCCGTGATGACCACGAGGGGTCTCTAAAATCTGCCCCTCAACATGGCCTTCCCAATAGGCGGCCTCCTTTCCATTCCATAAACACAGCACACAGACAAAGCGTGCCCTGCGATTAACTTGATTCGTCAACCGTTTCAAAAGCAATTGAACATTTTCTACATCCGAGGCCTTGGGCCCCGCAAATCGGGCCGAATGCACCCCGGGTAAGCCGTTCAAGGCCTCAACTTCCAGGCCGGAATCATCCGCCAAGGCCGGAAGGTTCGAAGCCGTATAAGCGGCTTGAGCCTTGATGAGTGCATTTTCCCGAAAAGTATTTCCTATTTCATCAGGGACCTCCGTGATTTGGAGTTGCGCCAAGGTCATCAGTTCCACGTGGTATGGGCCCAACATTTGACGAAGTTCCTCGGCCTTGTGGAGGTTATGGCTGGCCATAACCCAACGTTGCAGGACTTGCTCACGCATCCCGCCAACCTTTGATTTGGCCCCAAAGCGATTTTCTTGCATTTTCATCGCTGCTTAACGTATTCAAATCGGGGGCTTGCGCCCAATATCCGTGGGGTTCTAAGGGAAGTTCCGGCATGGAGATCCCCAGAGCGAGTACTCTTCGCGTTAACCAGGATTGCGACGACCACCAAACTCTCAATTGGGCAAGATCCATAGGCGCCATCACCACAATTTGCAACTCAGCAGGGGCGTACCCTATGGATGCGGCGATTTTAAGCAACAAAGGCCTGCTCTGCGCTGGAGGTTCTTCGGGGACCAGTATCCATAATTTCCTTGGAAGCGGGGTAGATGGTGCAGGAGCAGTATAAGGCTTTTCGAGGAGATGGAGGATTTCATCTTCCAGGACCCATTCCTCCCAAAGAGGGTCTCCAATCGTGGATCCAGCCCAGAAGGCCTTAGCCCCTTCATTTGACTTGGTTTTGACCGCCATTACGGTGCAAATTAAGGGCCTCTTTCCTAACTTCGGCGCATCATGCCCCATCCCGTTTTTCCTACCACCCGCATCGAAAATTCCCGCTTACCGCAGGTTGATTTCGATCATCTGCCCTTCGGCAAAGTCTTTGCAGATCACATGTTTGTTGCCGAATTCCAGGATGGGCAATGGCAAAACGCCCGCATTGTGCCTTACGGTGAGATTCCTACCAATCCAGCAATTTCTGCTTTGCATTATGGGCAATCCATTTTTGAGGGCCTCAAAGCCTACAGGGACCAGAAAGGTAAGGTTCAGGTTTTCCGACCTTACGATAACATGAGTCGCATGATTCGCTCGGCAGGAAGGTTGTGCATGCCTGCCATCACCGAGGAAATCTTCATTGGTGGCCTCAAAGCCCTCCTGGAATTGGATCAGGAATGGGTTCCCCGTCAACCCGGGTACTCCCTTTACATACGTCCCTTCATGTATGCCATCGATGAATATGTGGGGATACGGCCCTCCGATTCCTACCGTTTCATCATATTCAATTGCCCTGTAGGGAATTATTACACGGCGCCGTTGCATGTGAAGGTTTCGGATCGGTATGTGAGGGCCTTCCCCATGGGGACCGGCTTTGCCAAAGTTGCTGGCAACTATGCAGCAGGCATGTTGCCGCTGAAGCATGCCCGGGAAGCGGGCTACGACCAATTGGTATGGTTGGACGGAAAGGAGATGAAATACATCGAAGAATCCGGTACTATGAATTTGTTTTTTCAAATTGGCGACACCTTGGTCACCCCAATTGCTGACGGAACGATTTTGGAAGGGATAACCCGCGATAGTATTCTCGGATTGGCCATCGAAGCTGGCCTTCCCGTCGAAGTTCGCAAAATCAGCATCGATGAAGTCGTCGCAGCCTACGACCGTAACGAGCTCAAAGACGCTTTCGGAACGGGAACAGCAGCAACCGTGGCCCAAATTTCCAGCATCACCGTGCAGGATCGCCGTTTGGAATTGCCGGCCCTTGAGACCCGAACCTATTCCAATATGCTGGGTCGCATGCTGGACGATATCAAAACCAGCAAAATCCAAGACACGCGGGGCTGGATTATGAAATTGAATTGATCCATCTTCATTCAACGAAAATCTTAATTAACAGACCAGTTATTCCCCAACCAAATTCTTCCAATGATCAATTACCTCCACACCTCAACCTACAGGTCCAAAATTTCTGGGTTGGTTCTTGCAGTGCTCCTATGCGGCATGCAGCAAGGTATCGCGCAAGTCATTGAATTCGAGAAATACCAACTTGCCAACGGCCTCAAAGTCATCCTTCATCAAGACAGCTCAACCCCTATTGTGGCCGTCACCGTTTCCTACAAAGTTGGGAGTAAAAACGAAGACCCGGCCCGAACAGGCTTTGCCCATTTCTTTGAGCATTTGCTTTTTGAAGGAAGCGAGAATATCGGGCGGGGAGAGTACATGAAATTGGTCAAGACCAACGGCGGAGTCCTCAATGCTAACACATTTTACGATCGAACATTCTACTTTGAGATCTTGCCATCCAATCAATTGGAGCTGGGTCTATGGATGGAGAGTGAGCGCATGTTTCATGCCAAAATCGAAGACCAAGGCATTGAAACCCAAAGGGAGGTGGTCAAAGAAGAACGACGTCAGCGCTACGACAATACACCTTATGGCGGACTGCTGGATCAAACCATGCGACGCACTTTTCTGCAGCACCCCTACGGCCGATCAGTCATCGGCTCCATGGATCACCTGAACTCTGCTAAGCGCGAAGAGTTTATGGACTTCTACCGCACCTTCTATGTTCCGGACAATGCCGTGCTCTCCATCGCCGGAGACTTTCGTACCGAACAGGTCAAGGCCTGGGTTAACCGCTATTTTGGGACCATTCCATCGTCAACGCGCCCTATTCCCAGACCTAATCCCACAGAACCCCCTCAGACTGCTGAGCGTATAGACACCGTTTACGATAATATTCAATTACCTGCCATTGTCCATTCCTTCAAGATGCCCGCTCAAGGAACCCCTGACTTTTATCCCATGAGCATACTGACCAGCTTGCTATCGCAGGGTGCATCTTCTCGTTTTCAGAAATCCATCGCAGATCGCCAGCAGAAAGCGGTTGCCGTTGGGGCATTCCCGCTGGGAATGGTGGATCATGGGGTAGCCATCATGTACGGCATTGTCAACATGGGCGTTTCAGCGGATTCCTTGAACCTGGCCATGAAGGAAGAATACCGGCAGATTCGGGAAGAAACCGTGCAACAGTCCGAACTAAACAAATTGCTTACTCAACTCGAAAGCGATCGGGTCGCCCAGTTGGGAACCGTGCAGGGAATTGCCGAGCAGTTGAGCGACTACGAACTTTTTTATGGGGATGCCAATCTGATCAACACGGAATTTGAGCGTTTTCGGAAGGTTACCCCGGATGATATTCGTCGTGTTGCCAACACCTATTTGGTTCCCAGCAACCAAGTGACCTTGTACTATATGCCCAAGCCTAAACCTTGAGCTTCCTGGTCTTTTCACTCAACCCTGGTCTTTTCTTTCATCGTTGTACATTCTTTTCGATCCATACCCATTGTTATGAAATTCAAATCTTTTTTCCTTGTCTTTCTCGCCTTTCTGTACGGCAACTCCTCCAATCCTTTGACGGGCCTATCTTCTGCCTGTGCACAGACCAAGGCGAAGTCCTCCAATTCAGCGACTTCGAAGTCCAATAAAGGGAAAATCGTAGCCCTCCCCCCTATTGTGGCGGAAACACCTCTTGATCGTAGCGTTAAACCTCTTCCTCAACCAGCGCCTGAAATTCGCTGGGCCGAAGCCGAACGCTGGGAATTGGACAACGGCCTCAAAGTGTTTTTGGTCCCCAATCGTAAGCTCCCCCGCATAAGTTTGTCCCTGGTCTGGGACTACGATCCCGTGCTTGAAGGCTCCAAAGCTGGTTTATCCAATATCACCGGGGACCTCATCAAATGCGGGACTGCCAACAAAACCAAAGAAGAATTTGACGAGGCCGTGGACCGGCTGGGTCTAACGCTCTCCTCCTCCGCTACCTCCGTTTATGCTTCGGCGCTCAGTCGTAACATGGATCCCGTCTTTGCTCTGGTTGGTGAAATGCTCACTCAACCCCAATATCGGCAAAGTGAATTGGAACGTTTAGTCAAACAAAACCTATCCAATTTAGAAACCGAGAAAAGCAATGCCGAATCCATCGCCGAACGAGTTTTGTCCAAACTTTTGTACGGCGTAAACCACCCGTACGGTGAGATTATGACCTCCGCTGGACTGGAGTCCATTCAATTAATTGATTGTGAACAGTTTAGAGAACAGTACCTAAGGCCCAATTGCGCTTATTTGGCCATTGTTGGAGATATCGATAGGGCTACTGCTGAGCGCTTAACCCGGCAGTACTTGGGGAATTGGTCCCAAAACGCAGTCCCAGTTCACAAACATGCCTTACCCAAGGCCCAACAAGGGGTTCGGGTGGTCGTTGCGGATCGTCCCGAGGCCGTTCAGTCGGTGATTCGAATTGCAAATACGGTACAGCTCTACCCCGGTTCTCCCGAAGTCATCCCTTCATCGGTGATGAATACCATCCTGGGGGCTAGCGATGCTCGACTCTTTGACAACCTTCGTGAAACCCACGGTTATACCTACGGTGCCTATTCTTCCCTTAGCCGGAATCCTTTGGTTGGACAATTCCGCGCCTTTGCTCAAGTACGTAATGCGGTCACCGACAGCGCTGTGCGTGAATTCTTCTTTGAACTCAACCGTATCCGAGATACCTTGGTTCCTAACGAAGAATTGCAGGGCGTGCTCAACTATCTGAACGGAACCTTTTCGATCTCTCTGCAGAATCCTCAAACCATTGCAGGGTTTTACATCGATCAGGAACGTTACAAGATGTCGCCTTCGTATTACCGGAATTATTTGCAGGAATTAGCAGGCGTGGACGCGGCCAAAGTCCAAGAAATGGCTCGCAAAATGATACAACCTCAAAACTGCCTCGTGATCTGCGTGGGCAAAGGTTCAGAAATAGGCCCTAAGCTCAAGGCTTTGGACAGTGACGGCAAAATCGAATGGGTGGATTGGAATGGTGACGTCACCGAAGACCCCACTGCAATCAAATTACCGAACAACGTGACTTTGGAATCCGTGTTGAATCAGTACATCCAAGCCACCGGTGGCGCCAAAGCATGGTCCAAAGTCAAAAGCATGCGTACTGTTATGTCTGCCACCCTGCAAGGCATGAATCTGGATTTAATCGAGATCAAACAAAGCAAACCCTTGACCTCCATGACCACGGTCAAATTGAACGGTTCCATGGTGATGTCATCAGATTTGTACAAAGACGGAAAGCTATCCCGCAAGAGTATGCAAGGAGATCGGCCTGCAGACGCCGAAGAAACCGCTCAGCAAGCCCTCGATGCCCTACCTTGCCCAGAGATCGAGTGGCTAGCTCAATCCAACGGCAAATTGAAGTTGGGAGGAGCAGCCATTCTCCACAAAGAGGTCTGCGCAAGACTGGATTGGACGTACCTGAATGGGAATACCGAAAGTCATTTCTACAACCTTCGTACAGGGCTCAAAGTGCAAACGGTGCGAAGCTCCAAAGGCCCTGATGGTAAGGAAAGTTCCAACACAAGTTCCTTTGCCGACTACAGGGATATTGGCAAAGGGCTTTTGATTCCCCATAAAGTCAATATCAGCATGGGCCCTCAACAAATTGAATTTCAAGTCAAAGAGGGTAGCATCAATCCCAAACTTAAAGACAGCGATTTCGTGCATTGATCTCTATGTCGCCCCATTTAAGGGGCCTCAATCCAGACCCGCCAATATCGAGGGTTTAGGCCGGGTACTATTCGAAAATGGAGCGCAGCTCGTTGGCTTCGCTGGGTTTCATTCGGCCACCCAAAACCAGCCTAAGTTGCCGCCTGCGCAAGGCTCCTGCAAAGAGAATTTGGTCTTCCTCTGATTCAGGGACCAGTTCGGGAACCGGGGTTGGAATACCTCCGTCATCCACCGCGACAAAGGTGAAATAGGCTTTGTTGCACAAATGACGTATTCCTTGAGGAATGTTTTCGCACCAAACCTCCAGGTGTACCTCCATGGAAGTTTGAAAGGCCCGGGTTACCCTAGCGGTTAAACTTACCAAATTCCCAAGTTGAATTGCACGGTTGAAACTCACATTGTCCACGGATGCGGTAACCACAATGCGGTTGGCATGCTTTTGCGCGGCAATCGCCGCACAAATATCCATCCAATGCAAGAGTCGGCCCCCCATCAAATTATTCAACGTGTTGGTATCGTTGGGCAGGACCAATTCGTTCATTACCGTTAGCGACTGCGATGGATTTTTGGGCATGGTGTTCGAAGACATAGGAAGCAATTTATTGAACGAGAATTTTACGCGGGTGGATGGCGCCGTTAAAGTCCTTTAGTAACAACAAATAAATACCCGGCGCCAATGCCCTGGACGGGATTTCGAAGGCATAAGGCCTTTCCGATTCTTGTTCAGTTTCGTAAGAAATTTGACCCATCAAGACCCCTGCCGTATTCCATAGTTGGGCGGAACTCAATTGAACAGGACCTTTAAAGTAAATAACGGGATTAGAGGACTGCACAGGATTCGGAAACACCGACCATTGGGTAGGTAGAGTATTTTCATTAGAGCGGATGCTTGCCGGATAACGAAAAGGTCCCCCCATGACCGGTCGTATCATCCAAGAACCAGCAATGGAGGATTCCTCCCAAATTCCTTGGGTATTGTACCAACGGTTATATCGGACCAAGGTATCGTTGCGATCCAGTCCGATATTGATAAGCCCTGGAGTTTCTTGTTGCCAACCTATATAGAATGAATCCTGCACCAACAAAGGTGGATTGATGGCAAAGTATTGAAAATGCCCAATGCTATCTCCGTAACGAGGACGGTAAGGGATAGGCGATCGAAAAATCTCGGTGGCGGCTCTACCCCCTTCTTGGATTTGCGACCAAACCTTGAGCACAAACAATTCGTTGGAGGCATTGGCCGCAGCTTGGGTGAAGTACATCCAAACACCCCTCAGGGTATCGGGTTTGGATAACCAAAATTTATTTGCACAAGAACCGGCAACCACGTTAATCCCGTAGCCGGTTTCGGCTGTTCCATCATCGTAAGCAAACTCATTCCAAAGTTTGACGCTCTCATTTAAGGTATCGTTACGAGGTAGGTTGTCAACAGTGGCCTGCACCACGTATTCAATTCGAAGGGTCAGACTATCCGCACTGCTTGTTGGAACGGCAAAACGCTGAAAAATCAAACCCGAACTGCTTAAAGTGCCCAGGGTCAAAGAAGGCAAAGGGCTGCTATTGATCAACGGAACGGAGGCATTTTGGGCAAAGACCCGATAAGAACGATCGTAGGTCACTGTACTCCCGTTATTCACTACCGATACACCGTGGGTTGGGTTCAAGAACCTGGAAGTATCCTCCATAAATTGATTAAGGGGCATGCTGCGGTAAGGTCGCAAATACGTTGCGTTGGTTTGCACCAAAGCAAGATCATCAAAGAGGGTATCCGAACTTGATCTTCCGGCATCAAGGAACACATAATCCAAATGCCAACAATCCACCAACCCGGTAAGTGACCCGTAATTGACCCATCGCATACGCATACCATCGTAGAGGTACTGCGGATCGCTTAGGCCAATCACCGCAAAGCGAAATGGTTGAACCGAGGAACCACTCGCGTGCCACACCCTATTCCAAGCCCCGCTGTTGGACTGAAATTCCAAAATCATCGAGTCCGTGGGCTCAGGGCTTTCGGACCAACCAGCTGGCTGATAAGCAAAAGTCAAAAACAACGAATCAACAGCGGCATAACCTCCAAGACGCAGAGGCCTCGAGGTCAAAAAATCCGCACGACCCGAGGCGGACAAAGAACTGTTGTCGTAAGGCCTACCCGTAGAATCCAACCCATCAAAGGTCACAAAACCTTGACCTGGAGGTCGAATCGCCATATCGTTGTTACGGAAAACATGACGATCAGCCCAACGCTGAGGGTCAGGAAAATAACCTGAATAGGAGAAGTCATCCACGAAGGGCAAAGCCAAGGTGTCGAGGGAACGCTGTATGCTGGCTTGAGTATTAATTAAGGGTTGTCTGTAAAAATTTAGTAAGGTAGGATTGTTATTTAACGAAAAAACCCCTTCTTGCGCTAATAAAAGGTTATTAACGCAAAGCAAAATAATTAAAAAGATGAACCGCAAATAAAGCTTCATTTTTTTCTCTAGTGGTCCCATCAAATTAAAACGCAAAATTGTTTCTCAAATTACTGGAATTATTTTAATCTCTAAGACGATCTTCGTAAACATCCCATTCAGTGCTATCTTCCTTAAATGGACCCTCGCCTGTGCCTACTATAAGGTCAATTACTGTACCCATTGGGAGCTTTTCTCCTTCCTTTAAGGTTCTGCCATTGAATTCACCCGCGATGACAAAATCTTTTGCGATATCCTGTTTCTTAATGATTCGCCCGATGACAAAGCCTTTCGATTTAAGATCAATAGAGGCTTTATGATATGATATATCCGTTAGATTCGGAATCATTGCTAATGGTGGAGTAAAGGCGTTTAAAGTCAGGTACACTCTTCTACCGAGCTTGACCTGAATTCCAGCTGTTGGATCTGATTCGATAACAGCGCCGGCGGGTATTTTTGAATCAAACAAGGAATCTGCAACCACGACTTCCAATCCCATTTCATCCAAAATCTTCTGAGCTTCATCAAAGGACAGACCAACCAGAACCGGAATTTCAATGGATTGACCATGCGAGGTATAAAGTTTTAGGCCCTGAATTAAACCCAAAAGCAACACAATGTTGATGGAAAGGAACAATAACCAAAATTTACGTACAGCAGGTTTCATGGTTTATGGGTTTTACTAATTCCGTATTCAATTATTTTTGAAATAAATTGATGAGGAGAGTAACCGGCATTAGCGGCTTGATGGTATATGCATGTTGCAGGAGTCATGCCGGGCAAAGAGTTGATCTCGATGATCACCACGCGAATATCCCCTACTTTGGGAATTCCTACAAAGGCATCAATTCGGCAATAGCCTTCAACACCGGCTACTTCGGCCGCCTTACGAAGCGTATCCTGCACCCTACCCATGATCCTTTGTTGTTCTGAAGGATCCACCGCGAAGCGAGCCGGGGTGATGTTGGTGCCTTGTCCTGCCAGGAACTTTTCTTCGAGGCTAAGGATTCCCTCGCCAGCAATGCTTTCGGAAGGCTCAAAGACTTCGTAATCCCGATGACCTCCGGGTTTGGATGCAACCAACATGGCGCCAGTGATTTCCAAGAAATACTCGTTTTTCCGTCCCGATATAAACTCCTCGAGCAAGAATGCCTTCGAACGGTTAAACCCATCCGATCCGGGAACCTTCAGCAAGGTAGCAGCTTCCACTGGCCACTGATCGTCTTCACGGAAAGTCAATTGCGCATAGGCCTCCAATTCTTCCCGGCATGTTAACCGGTAGACCGCTGTGGAACAGCCATCGTCTAACGGTTTGGCAATCATGGGCCAACGTCCTTCTGCTTTAAAGAAAGATTCGTCGAATCCCTTTTGCCAATCATCGAATGTTATTCGGCGCTGTTCGGCCACATGCAGGCCCGATGCACGAAGCAATTCACCGGTTAGAAACTTATCGATGGTGAGCGAACTGCTTTGGACCCCCGATCCGTTGTAGGGTAAACCCAGGGTATCCAATCGTTCTTGCAAGGCCCCGTCTTCGCCAGGTCGACCATGTAATGCAATAAACACAAAATCAACTTGATTCGCCAAATCCTCCCATGCCACGGACCTTGCGAATTCTAAGGCATTGGGCGCGAAGGTCTCTAGAATTTCCTTGAAATCGTTGCGAATTTGCTCAATCACCCTTGGCCTGGAAACCTCATGAATTCCAGCCATAATATCGTCTGCATGATCCTTCAGATGAAGATGCATAGGCAATTCATGGAGATCCCATTGCTGGGCGTTACCGCTCAGAAACAGGGATATGGGTTCGTAACCCTCGGTAGAAGAAATTTTTTCGTAGATATTCCGCCCTGACTCCACCGAAATATGCCTTTCAGAGGAGTATCCCCCCATGAGCACCCCAATTCGCTTGAGATTTCTTTGACCTTGCATCGCCTGATGAAGAGATTCACGAAGCTGTTCGGCGAGTTTACCGCAGCGTATCGAAGATGGGTTCGCCTTGATCCTTGCGTTCAGTGAGGCACTGATGATGTAGGTGAGAAAAGCAGAAGGGCTTAGACCAATTTCTGCCGCCTGCTGAAAAAAGAAGGATGAAGGCATCATCCCCGATGTGGTGTTGGGATCGTTCAAATAGATTCGCCCAGCGGTGGTCACAAAACCGTCAATGCGTGCATAGACCGAGAAATCAAAGTCTTTGAACAATTGCTCACAGGCTCTACGGATCAGGTGAATTTGTTCATCCGGCAAATCAATCGGCGTTTTTTTGCGTGCAAGGCCGGGAAGATATTTGGAGCGGTAATCATAAAATTCTTGGGATGAGGTGATTTCTGTGGGCGGCAAGGCAGACACTGTGGCGTCTGATTTTTCTAAAACAATGCAGGAGAATTCTTTCCCAACAATGATTTCTTCAATCAAAACATCGGTTTCCGAATCCAAGGATTCCAACTCGCAAACATCGCCTGTGAATTCATGGAGAAACCAATGTTCCCAAGCGGTGGGCGAAAACCAAACCACCCCGGAGATTCTATCCCTCAAAGGAAATCCGATACCCGTACGAAAATCGGCCAAACGATCCAAGGCCGTTTCCCCAGCCTTTTGATATTCCGCCTTACGGAGCTTGGCCGTGAAAAAGGCTTTGTCGACAGCCTCTTCAAGAACCAAGGCATCCACATTTCGCAACAAGGTCAAACCAATACTGCTCCCTTGGTTGGCCGCCTTGACCACGCAACCGTTTGGAAATTGTGAAATGATCTTCCTAAGCCACTGTTCCCTTGCGGATGCATTCTCCTCCACCCAACCTGCCCTAGGTATGGCCAAAAATCTTGGAACATCCCAACCTGAAACTTGCATGTCGTGACGCTGTGCGACTTTGTTCATGGCCCATGCAGCCGCTCGGGGCCCACAGCCCGTGTAGGGTATTTCCCAAAAATCCAGAATCGATTGCACCCTACCGTCTTCACCGTTCCTTCCATGCAAGGCCATAAAGACCAAATCAATTCGCCGAGATAAGTCCTCCCAAGCTAAAGGTTTCCCAATGGCCTTTCTCCAATCCTCTGCATGAAGGTGAGCTTCTTCATGCTGTTCGGCATAGGGCATCCAGGCCCTGGAATTCCCTTCCTTGAATGATTCAACAAGCGAAGCCTTGGGCTGGTGGTGGAATGCAAGGCTGGATGGATAAAAGTCGCGAATACTTCCTTTGTACAAAAAGGGCCAATCCAACTCCACCAATTGCCCGAAGGAATCCACAAAAATTGGTACCGCTTCAAAAATGCTTTTGTTCAGCAAATCGTATACCGTCCGTCCTCCTGCAAAAGAAACTTCCCTTTCGCGGGAATTTCCACCGAATAGAATCCCAACTTTAATTTTCGGAGACTGTGACGAAACTTGATTCAAGGGGGTGGAATAATTTCAGAGGATATATAAATGAAATATAGTGTTATAATCCGTGGAGGTATTCCTTCCTTTCCAGCAAGGTGGCCTTGGATTCGACGTGATCGGGGTCAGGTACACAGCAATCGACCGGGCATACCGCGGCACATTGAGGCTCTTCATGAAAACCCTCGCATTCGGTGCACTTGTCGGGTACGATAAAATAGACATCATCGCTCACCGGGGTCATGGGATCTTGGGCATGCACCAAAGACCCGTCTGCTCGCTGAACTAGCTCACGAAGTTGGGTGCCCTCTGCATATTTCCACGAGATACCGCCCTCGTAGATGGCGTTGTTGGGACATTCCGGTTCGCATGCACCGCAATTGATGCATTGGTCGGTAATCATGATGGCCATTCAATCCTATTTTGCGGAACAAATTTACGACAAAGACCCCCCTATGCCGTCAAACCCCAGCACCACGAGTTTCGTCCAGCTGTTGCATCGTTGGGGACAATGGATGGGGTCGACCCTCGATCGTGATGATTGGTCGGAATGGTCCTTGTCGGTAGCCGTTCAAAACCCCTGGTTCGAACCCGAAATGCTGAGGCAAGCCTTGAAGGCATGGTCCATGGCCTTGGAGCCCCGTTCCTTGGAACGTTGGCTTGCCCATGACGAGGATGCCCTCTCCCTCCAAAGGCCGTCTCAAAATGTAGGGCTCATCCTCCCTGGTAATATTCCATTGGCAGGTTTGCATGATGTCCTCTGCACCTTGATTGCGGGACATACGGCCCTTGTCAAACCTTCATCCGATGATGCAGGACTCGTATCCTGGGCCATCCACGGTTTGATGGCCTTACAACCTGAATGGAGCAATCGCTTCGCGATTGTGGACAAACTCAACCGCGTGGATGCCATAATCGCCACGGGTTCCGCTTCTACCCTACCTTATTTTGAGCAGTATTTTGGTCATATTCCACACCTGTTCCGATCCCACCGAAATTCCATCGCCATCCTTGATGGCAAGGAAAAAACAGAAGATTGGATCGGTTTGAGTCAGGATATTTTTCTCTATTACGGCAAAGGTTGCCGAAATGTATCCAAACTATTGGTCCCGGAGGGCATGTCACCGCAACATATTTTGGATGGGCTGCAACATTACCCTTGGGAGGGCAACAACCATCGTTATCGAAACAATTTAGACTATCAGCTGGCCTTGCATATGCTGAATCGAAAGCCATTCACTCACAACAGCTCGGTGATCTTGGTGGAAAGCCCAACCATCTCGTCTCCCCTTGCCGTGTTGCACTTTGAATATTACCAATCGGAACAAGATTTGGCCCGCCAAATCTTGGAGGCCATACCCGTAACGCAATGCTGGTCAGGCAATCAACTCGTTGCTCGGTGGGGACAACGACCCTCCTTCAAGAATCAATTTGAGGTGGAGCAATGGAATACATGGTGTTACCATGCGGTCGAATTTGGTCAATGCCAATTCCCTGAAATAGACCGGTATGCGGATGCTGTGGATACCTTGTCTTTTCTACGATGCGTCCAGTAGAATTTTACGCAAAACGTGGAGGGTTCGATCGATTTCTTCTTCGGTGTTGTGAGAACCAAGCGAAAATCGGACCGCCGTACGATCTTTCGGCATGCCAATTCCATTAAGCACATGGGATCTCGATTCCGCCCCTGAGCTGCAAGCGCTTCCCCCTGATGCACAAATCCCTTCGATATCCAAATGAAAGAGCAACATTTCTCCTTTGGGATGGGGCGGAAACGACACGCTTAACACCTGGTACATGGTGGGTCCTTTGATGTTGCCGTTAAAGGTTACCCCGGGGATGGCCTCCAAAATTCCCTCTTTGAGCCTATTCTTCAATCGCGAAATGCGTTCACGCCGCTGATCCATGCTCGATACCGACAACTCCAAGGCCAAACTCATCCCTGCGATTCCTGGTAAATTTTCGGTACCACCACGCATATTTCTTTCTTGAGATCCGCCTGCCATCATAGCGCCCAACGATAGACCACCGCGTATATAAATAAACCCTACCCCTTTGGGTCCATAAAATTTATGGGCAGATCCGCTGGCCATATCCAAACCCATCTCCGTGAAATTCAATGGATAATGACCAACGGTTTGGACCATATCGGAATGAAAAAGCGCGTTATGGGCCTTGCACAGGGCAGCGACCTTCTCGATTTCCAGCATATTACCGATTTCGTTGTTACCGTGCATCAGGGTTACCAAGGTTGGAATATTCAAATCCCTTGATTCCTTCAGCCATTGCTGGAGTTGGTTCATATCCAAAATACCTTGGGGATCGTTGGGCAACCAACAGATTTCGGTGCCATGTACTTTATGAAGCTGATCAAGGACATGGGTAATGGCATGATGCTCCAGCGAAGAAGAAATGATGCGACAAATGCCCAAATTTTCGACAGCGCAGCGGCAAGCCATGTTATCCGATTCGGTTCCGCCCGAGGTAAAGAAAATCTCCGAAGGCGAACAGCCAAGCGCTTGGGCCATGCTTTTGCGGGCCTTTTCGATGATGATGCGTGATTCTCTTCCCAGAAAATGTATGGAGGAGGGATTTCCGTAACATCGAATCAGGAGCTCAGACATAGCCGAAGCCACCTCCGGGTGTATCGGGGTGGTGGCAGAATTATCCAGGTAGATTCGGGGAAGGTCGTTGGTCATGATCCTAGGATTTGACGGGCCTTGGCGGCAAGGTCAGCGGCGGCATGCGCATGACCTGCCTCGGAATAAATGCGCAATATGGGTTCAGTATTGGATTTGCGCACATGCAACCAACCCTCTTCCAAATCAAGTTTGAGTCCATCGGACCAATTCTTTACCGCATTCGGAAAGGCATCGGCCAAACGTTGCAAGAGCAATTCAGGGTCTGCTTGAGGATCGAAGTTTACCTTTTCTTTGGCCATGGCGTAGGCCGGGTAGGTGGACCTCAATTGGCTCATGGTCTGACCCTGTTCCACATAATGCGAGAGAAACAAGGCGATCCCCACCAAAGCGTCCCTTCCGTAATGCAGATCGGGTAGGATAATGCCTCCATTCCCTTCCCCGCCAATCACAGCACCGGAGGCACGCATCGCCTTGACGACATGCACCTCGCCAACAGGAGAGGCATGGTACGGCTGTTCGTACCGAGCGCATACATCGCTTAAGGCCCTGGATGAACTCAAATTCGAAACCGCAGGTCCAGGTTTTTGACTAATGACATAGTCCGCAACCGCAACAAGGGTATATTCTTCCCCAAACAATTCCCCGTTCTCCATAACGAAGGCGAGCCGATCCACATCGGGGTCCACCACAATGCCCATATGGGCTTGACGGGACACCACCTCCGTGCAAATCTCATCTAAATGCTCGCGCAGCGGCTCCGGGTTATGCGCAAAACGACCGTTGGGCTCGTCATTCAAAACCTCGATTCGATGGACCCCTAATTGAGTCAAAAGGGCGGGAACCGCCACGGCCCCCGACGAATTGATCCCATCCACCACCACGTGCAATCTGGCGGCGGCAATGGCTTGTCGATTCACCAAGGGTAATGCCAAAATGTCTTGAATATGAGCCTCCAAAGCGGAATCATCCTGATGGTATTGCCCCAAGTTGTGCACGGTGGCGTAGGATATAGGTTCCCCTTTTTGGACCTTATGGAGTAGAGCATCACCCTGCTCGGAACCAATGAAGCAACCTTGATGATCCAATAATTTCAAGGCATTCCATTCCTCAGGGTTATGGGAGGCCGTCAAAACAATACCACCCGCAGCCCCCACTCGAGGCACCTGCATCTCGAGGGTTGGTGTGGTGGTCAACCCTAAATCAATCACATCCAAACCGCAAGCCATCAAGGTACCGCAGACCAAGCGACTCACCATATCACCCGAAATGCGGGCGTCTCGACCAACCAACACGGTGCGACCATGGCCCTGTTCCAGCAACAAGGCTGCATAGGCATTGACAAAGGATACCATATCGTGAGGGGTCAAATTGGTGCCGGGTTGACCCCCTATGGTGCCACGAATTCCCGAAACAGAGGCTATTAAGGTCATGGTTTGTATTGAATCAAATGCAGTGGGTCTTGGGGTTTTGGATTACGAATTCATATTCAATCACCAAAGGTAGGTTTTGCCTGTATACCCCATCCAGAGGCCTTTGAATGCACAAGATGCTGGGCCTTTGAGCTGAATTTGATGCATAGATCCGGTCGAATCAACCTGGCCACATACGATCATTTGTCCTCCACGGAATTGCAAATTTATTTCTGCAAAGGTGTCCATGAATTCAGCTGAATTTTGTTGCATATGCAATATTACGCAAGCCACTGCTCCCGTCCCACAACTCAGCGTCTCCGCTTCAACCCCACGCTCATAGGTTCTTATTTTCAGATGGTTAAGGTCTATCACCTCCACAAAATTGACATTGGTACCCCCTGGTAAGAAAAGGGAATGCTCCCGAAGAGCCCTGCCCTCACGTTCCACAGGATAGTTCACCAAATCCCGAACCGGAACCACCAAATGCGGTGACCCCGTGTTGATAAAGGTCCCCAATTCCAAAACCCTCCTATCCTTCGGTGCTTGCATGCCCAAGGCAATCCAACCGTCCTCTGTGAGCATCACTTGATGCAAACCATCGCTGGCGGTAAAGGTTCCACTATTGCCCTCAAAATACCCTTTGCGAAAGGCATGAGCAGCGGCACATCGCGAACCGTTGCCGCACAAGGAGCCCTCTTTGCCATCCGCATTCAGGTAATGAAGATGAAAGGCCACCTTGGAATCCATGCCTGGGTTATCGGTTTTTGAAGATTGTGCAGGCAATAAAATCAAAATCCCATCCGCTCCTATTCCAAACCTTCGGTCGCAGCATAATCGCATGGCCGTTTCATTTTGCCAAAACCGTGAATCAGTGGCTTGGCTCGCCCAGTTAGCGGATGGAGAGCGCAAATCCACCAACACAAAATCGTTACCGCAGGCTTGGTATTTATAGAATTCAAATTGCATATCGATTCAGCTATGATGTCTCCGTATTGGCAAACATACTAACAGAGCCAAGGGAACGTTCAATCAGCGATTCCCAGTTTTTGGCACGATTTTTGAACATAAATTGGGTAATTGGGTTAAACCAAAAACATATACTATGTCAAAATTTCGCCAATACGGAGCTACGTTGCTCATCGCATTTTTGGGAAGCTTGTTAGGGGCTTGGATCGTGTACGGCCTCCAAAAAAGACCTGCCTTGCATCCTGCCAATTGGGGCAATGCGCCTGTCAATTTGACGGCCTTCCCGGAGCATATTGTGGAACATCCCAATTTTGTAACCACGGCGGCCATGGTAACTCCCTGTGTCGTACATATCAAGACCAAAGGCAGTGCTCAAGGAGCTTTCAAAGGTGAAATTCCTCCGGGCATGGATATGTTTCGGGACTTTTTCAACGGACCGGACATGATGCCGAGAGGTCCTCAAATGGGCTCCGGTTCCGGCGTAATCCTCAGCGCAGACGGGTACATCGTCACCAACAACCATGTCATCAAAGAAGCGGATGAAATCGAAGTCATCCTGAACGACAAACGGAGTTTCAACGGCAAGGTGATTGGTCAGGACCCAAGTTCTGACCTGGCCGTTGTCAAAATCGAAGCCAACGATTTGCCCTTTGTCAAAATCGGGAATTCCGACAAACTCCAGATTGGGGAATGGGTTTTGGCTGTTGGCAACCCGTTTAATTTGAATTCCACGGTTACCGCAGGGATCGTTTCGGCCAAAGCCCGTAACATTAACATTTTGGGTGGAGGCACCAGCCTGGAAGCATTCATCCAAACGGATGCCGCGGTCAATCCAGGGAACAGCGGTGGTGCTTTGGTCAATGTCCAAGGGGAATTGGTCGGGATCAATACGGCCATCGCATCGAGCACCGGAGCTTACCAAGGGTATGCCTTTGCGATTCCCGCCAATTTGGTGACCAAAGTGGTGGAAGACCTCAAAGTCCACGGCACCGTGCAGCGTGGTTTCCTGGGCATCCAAATCAGGGATGTGGATGCGGCCTTGGTTGAAAGCGAGGATCTCGAGGTCATTAGTGGGGCGTATGTGGCCGATTTCATGCCGAATTCGGCTGCCGAAGAAGCGGGTATCCTCAAAGGCGACGTGATCACCAAAGTGGAAGGGCAAAGCATCAAATCCACTCCTGAACTCATGGAAATCGTAGGCCGCAAAAGGCCCGGTGAAAAAGTGACTTTGGAAATCAACCGCAAAGGGAAATCACAAACCTTCGAAGTCAAATTACGCAATGCAGACGGTAAAGCAGAATTGGTCAAAGCTGCTCCCAAAGAGGAAGAAAGCGATTGGCTGGGTGCCAAACTGGAGCGTGC
>VGFN01000016.1 GCA_016868875.1 Bacteroidota bacterium | reverse complement strand
TTGCCCTCGCCTTGTTGCTCTTGGTGGGCGCGACCAACCTGGGGAATTATTTGGTTTACGAACCGGCCATGTCGCATAGTTTTTCCTTTTTTTGGATGTCGATGTTGCTATGGTGTACTCATCGCGCTTTTAGTTCCCCTACCATCGCGTTGCCTTGGTTCTTGGTCCTGTCTTTGGCCTTTGGGATGTTGGTTTTGATTCGGCCGACCATGTTGATGGCGGGTCTTTTGCCGCTATGCTACGGGGGGTGGCCGGGTTTGGTAGCGAAGATTCGGAAATTATCAACGCAACCGATGTTCCTACTTCTCGCCTTTTTGGTTTTCATGGCCCCCCTTCTTTTGCAGGCACTTTATTGGAATTATGTTACGGGGCAATGGATTTTTTATTCCTACCAAGGCGAACGTTTTTTTTGGAAGGACCCTCGAATCCTGGAATTTTTGCTTAGTTACCGCAAAGGTTGGTTGCTGTACAACCCCATCATGTTTGCCGTGGTGCTGGGTTGGTTCTGGGCGTTACTTCGATTTTTGGGGAACACCAAGTCGGGTTCGCTAGACCCGGAACCGTACCCACTGGCTACGGCGGTGGTCATTCTCTTGCCGCTGGTGATTTACGTTTACGCTTCATGGTGGTCGTGGTGGTTTGGGGGATCGCTGGGTGGACGGGCAATGGTGGAATGGTATCCGGCCTTGGTGAGCGCGGGGATTGCTGTCGTGCAGGCCCTCATGGGATGGTTGCATCGTACGTTGACGGGGCTACCCCGCATGTTGGACTCCTTGCGCCGTTGGTCGTTGTCTTTGGCTTTGCTCTATGTTTTGGGCTACACCTTGGCCCTACAATACCACCAAAGTTGGCAATACCGAATTGCCATGCTGCATTGGGATGCCACCGGGAAGGATTGGTTCAAGGCCGTTTGGTGGCAAAGCACCTTCCCTAGCGGTTTAGACCGCATGGCAAGGCCACCGGACGGAGCGAGGGTCCGCCTTGGGTTGGACCGTGATGCCGAAATTTGGTCGCCTTAGGACGGCCTTAGGACCGCACTAAGCCTTGAATTGCTTTCGGTACCGCAAGGCCGAAGGGGGTAGGGGCGCCAAGCTGTAGCGAATAATCTTCCAAAGGATTCCAAGGCCGTCCAGAGTTCGGAACTTTTTGCCTTCACCCTGATGCCTTGCAAAATAATGAACCGGTATTTCCACAATATGGTTGCGCCGAATACGGGCGCTTTTGATCAGAATCTCGGATTCCACCCCAAAGCGCTTTTCCCGTAAATCAAGGCTGAGAATCAAGTCTCTTCGTAACAATTTGTGCCCACAGGCCATATCGGTGATGCGGATATCGATGAGCAACGAGGTCAACCAACTAAAAATTTTGTTGGCAACATACCTGCGGTAACTGTGCAAAGGCCGGTAAAGACCGGGTAAGTAACGAGATCCGTTTACCATCCCCATGCCGGGCAATGCCAAGGCTTCCAGCATGGCCGGCCAATCCGAAGGCAAGAGCTCCATATCGGCGTCTTGAATTCCAACGGCATCCCCAACCGCCATCTGAAGTCCGCGTTGGACGGCCGCGCCTTTGCCGCGGTTGGTTTCTTGCCGTATCCAATGGAAGGAGGTGTGCTGTTGGCACCAAGCCTCAAGGATCGCTGAGGTGCCATCCGTGGACCCGTCATCCACCAAGAGGAATTCCATATGGGTTAGTTCAGCCGGCCAGCGGACCCTGCTCAAAGCCTCCAACAAGGCCGGTACCCGTTCCGCTTCGTTATAAACGGGAACGATGAGGCTCAGCGAAGAAATGGGTTCTGGTTTCACCATTCCCGAATATAGTGGGCAGCCGATGGACGCCAATCAGGGTGAACCAAAGCATGGGAGTGGCGGACCAGGTCTTGCAACAAGCGTTCGGGGAGCTTAGCGTCCAGGCGAACGGTATTCCAATGCTTTTTGTTCATATGATACCCCGGGAGGATGGCGTCGGGGTAACGTTCCCGGAGGGTCAGGGTCCAATCCGGGTCGCATTTGGCGTTGAATCGATCCGATTCCACCAAATCGGTGAGCACAAAAATCTTACCCAGGGCCCGAAAAGCCAGGGTATTTTGGTCAAAAGGCAGATCCTCGGTACAGTCCTGGAGACTTAGGCAGAGATCGCGGAGGCTTTCAAGGTTCATGGCGGCGATGGGCTGAGGGGGGAGGGCTTGTACCTTTGTGGTCTAAATATCGTGTATGTCGTTTGGAATCTTCTCGGTACCCCCAGCTGTTAACGAAAAAGTTCGATCCTACGCTCCCGGTTCCCCGGAGGCCTTGTCCTTGAAACAAACCCTGCATGACCTTCGTCAACGCGAAGTGGAGGTCCCCATGATGATCGGTGGTCAAGAGGTGCATAGCAAGCAAACCCGACGCATGGCCCCACCCCACGATCATGCCCATACCCTTGGGCATTTTCATGAAGGGAGCGCATCGCATGTGGAGGAAGCCATCGAAGCCGCCTTGGCCGCCAAGCCGGCCTGGGAGGCCTTGCCCTGGGAACAAAGAGCGGCCATCTTTCTGCGCATGGCGGATTTATTGGCTGGTCCATACCGTGACCTTATCAATGCGGCGACCATGCTGAGCCAAAGTAAAAACCCCTACCAAGCCGAAATTGATGCGGCTTGCGAGTTGATTGATTTTTTTCGGTTCAATGTCCGGTACATGACCGAGATTTATCGTCAACAACCCGAAAGTTTACCGGGATCGTGGAACCGGGTGGAGTACCGTCCCTTGGAGGGCTTTGTTTTTGCCTTGACCCCCTTCAATTTCACGTCCATCGCGGCCAATCTCCCTTGTTCTGCAGCTTTGATGGGCAATACCGTGGTTTGGAAACCGGCCAATACCCAGGTTTATTCGGCGTATTGGCTGATGCGCTTGTTCAAGGAGGCCGGCTTGCCCGATGGGGTCATTAACATGGTCCCCGTACCCGGTCCAGTGGCCGGTGAGGTCATTTTCCGTCACCCGGATTTTGCGGGGATACACTTCACCGGATCCTCCGGGGTTTTTAACCAGATTTGGGAACAAATTGGCCGTAACATTGGCTTGTACAAATCCTACCCTCGCATTGTGGGGGAAACCGGCGGTAAAGATTTTGTGGTGGCTCATGCTTCGGCCCCTGCCGACGTGGTGGCCACCGCCTTGTCGCGGGGTGCCTTTGAGTACCAAGGCCAAAAATGCTCTGCAGCATCGCGGGCTTATATTCCGGATGTGTTATGGCCCGAGGTCTTGCAGCGTATGCGGGCCGACCTTTCGGATATGAAAATGGGCGGGGTCGAAGATTTTGGAAATTTTATCAACGCGGTTATCGACGAAAAGTCCTTTGACAAGCTCCAGGCTGCCATCGAGGAAGCCCGCCAGCATCCCGATTGCGAAATCGTATGGGGTGGAAACTGCGACAAGTCACTAGGTTATTTTGTAGAGCCTACGCTCATTCAAACCACCAATCCCAAATACAGGACCATGTGCGAAGAGTTGTTTGGCCCGGTATTGACGGTCTATGTTTATCCTGAGGATCGGTTCGAAGAGGTATTGGACTTATGCAATACCACCTCACCCTATGCCTTGACCGGAGCGGTATTGGCCACCGATCGCTACGCCTTGGATTTGGCGACAACGCGACTACGGCATGCCGCGGGTAATTTTTACTTGAACGATAAGCCGACCGGGGCGGTGGTAGGGCAGCAGCCTTTTGGCGGTGCCAGGGCCAGTGGAACCAACGACAAAGCCGGTTCATCCCTCAATTTGTTGCGTTGGGTTTCGGCTCGTACCATTAAAGAAAACCTCTTGCCACCAACGACCTATCCTTACCCCTTTCAGGGCTAAAGGGCGGTGGAGGATAGCAAGCGGTCTTCGATCTAGCGAAATTCCGGGGCGACCAGCAGGTCCTTGGAACCCGCTTGGTAGGCATAAAATCCTTTGCCGGTTTTGACGCCCAGGTTTCCTGAAGAAACCATTTTGACCAAGAGGGGGCAGGGGGCGTATTTGGCCTGGCCAAAGCCGTCATGCAACACCCGAAGGATGGCCAAGCAAACATCCAAACCAATAAAATCTGCCAATTGCAGGGGGCCCATCGGATGGGCCATACCCAATTTCATGACCGTGTCAATTTCGGCAACACCGGCAACGCCCTCGTAGAGGGTATGGACCGCCTCGTTAATCATGGGTATCAGGATGCGGTTGGCCACAAATCCGGGGTAATCGTTGGCCTCCACTGGGATTTTGCCCAGGCGATGACTCAATTCCACGATGGTGGCCGTCACCACAGGATCGGTGTTATAACCCTTGATGATTTCGACTAACTTCATGACCGGTACCGGGTTCATGAAGTGCATGCCGATGACCTGGGCGGGGCGTTGGGTTGCGCCGGCAATATCGGTGATCGAGATAGAAGAGGTGTTGGTGGCCAGAATGCAGGAGGCGGGGCTTAACTGGTCCAATTGCCGGAAGAGTTCCAGCTTAATTTGTCGGTTTTCGGTGGCGGCTTCCACCACCAGATCCGCTTGGTGGATGGCTTCGACCAGGGAGGTTCCGCAGTGAATACGGGCCAAGGCGGCATCCCTTGATTCTTGGTCCAAGCCTCCTTTGGCGACCACCCGATCCAAATTGCGGGCGATGGTGCTCATGGCTTTTTCCAAAGCCGGGGCGGAGAGGTCCACCAAATCGACCGCAAAACCGCAGGTGGCAAAAACTTGGGCAATCCCGTTACCCATGGTACCGCAGCCCACCACGGTCACGTGTTGGATATGGAGGGGGGATCTTGGGGTCGAAGGGGCGGATTCCATACGGGAAGGTTTTGATTTTATGGGTTAAAATTACACGCAGCGCCCCTAATTTGGAGGTTGAATTCCTTCCCGCTGTCCATGTTTTCTTCCTCTTCCGCGAATCTATCGGGTCAGGGACGGCCCTTGACCGTAACCGGCCTCAACGAGTGGATCCGGAATTATGTGGAAGGATACCCGGATTTTAAAAATTTGGTGGTCGAGGGAGAAATATCGGGCATGACCAAAGCCCGAAGCGGGCATTGGTACTTCACCCTCAAGGATGCTTACAGCCAAATTTCTTGTGTTATGTTTCAAAGCCAGCGACGGCTCTTGGACATGGATCCCGTGGACGGTGATCGAGTGCAGGTTGCCGGAGAATTGAGGCATTATGCGCCCAGAGGATCCTTGCAATTGCAGGTTATGAGCCTATCGGCTTCAGGGCAAGGGGATTTGTACCGGCGTTACCTGGAACTCAAAGCCCGCTTACAAGCCGAGGGTTTGTTGGAGGCTGTTCACAAGAAAGCAATCCCCTCCTATCCTGCAATGGTGGGTGTAGTGACCTCCCCGGATGGTGCGGTGATTCATGATATACAGCGTACGGTGGAGCGGCGCTTTCCGGGGCTTCCTATTCTACTTGCACCTAGTTTGGTCCAAGGGGAGGCCGCAGTCAGCTCACTCATCAAGGCCTTGAGCGCTTTGGATCAACGGCCTGACGTGGAAGTCATTATCCTTGCCCGCGGTGGTGGTTCCATGGAAGATTTGTGGTGTTTCAACAACGAGACGTTGGTTCGTGCTGTCTTTGCCTTGGAAACTCCTGTGATCACGGCTATTGGCCACGAAACGGATTTGACTTTGGTGGATTTTGTTGCTGATCTTAGGGCGCCAACCCCTACGGCGGCTGCTGAATTGGTGACCCCTGATCAGGAGGATTTGATGAGGCAGATTCATGTTGCTCAACAATCGGCAGGAAATAGTTTGCAACGTCAGTGCTTGGTTTTGGAGCAAGGTCTTGACGGTTTGGAACAAAGCCTGGAGCGGAACTACGGTTACCTTATCGATCATTGCGATACGACTATGATGGATTTGGAACAGCGCATCCGTAGGGGATTGTTGCAGAAACTATTCAACCAAGAACAGGCTGTGCATGATTTGACCCACAGGCTCGGGAGGGGAATTGAACAGCAATTGGATTCGATGGAACAAACCTGCTTCGCCCTCATTCGCCAAGCCTCCGCCCTGGACATTCAATCGGTTCTTCAGCGCGGCTTTTCGGTGGCCATGATGAACGGTAAGGTGTTACGAAGCATCCAAGACGCCCAGCCCGGGGCCAGGTTGGAAACCCGATTCGTGGACGGCAAGGTCATTTCCAAAATTGAGGACAGCGAGAACTATTTGCAGCCCTAGACCGTCTATGCTAAACGTGAATAGATTTTGATTTCTAATCGTGAAAAGATCTCGATTGCTATACGCCCAAAGATTTCGAGTGCTCAACAAGAATAGAGATTCGTTATGGATTTGAATGGATTCAAAGCCTTGGAATATTCCATTCCCGAAACACCCGGGGTATATCGCTATTACGATAGACGCGATCATTTGCTCTATGTTGGCAAAGCCAAAAATCTTCGCAAACGGGTTGCCCAATACTTTGCAAGTCGGGTGGATACCCATCGCATACGGCTGATGGTTCGCTTGATAGAGCGTATTGAATTTACGGTTGTTGACACGGAGCATGATGCCCTGCTTCTCGAAAATGTGTTGATCAAGAAACACCAACCCCGTTACAATATTCGGCTCAAAGATGACAAGACCTATCCCTTTTTGGTCTTGCGCCATGAACCCTTTCCAAGGCTTGAGGTCACAAGGCAAATTAGACGCGATGGTTCGCGGTACTACGGTCCCTATTCCTCGCCGACCACCATGTACACGTTGTTGAATTTAATTCGGAAAATCTATCCATTGCGCACCTGCACTCTCAACCTCAGCGATGAGCGTATCTCCAAAGCCGGGTATCGTCCTTGTTTAGAGCATCAACTCGGGAATTGTATGGCGCCCTGTGCAGGGCTTCAAAGCGCAGAGGAGTATGCAAAATACACAGATGGGGTGCATCTCTTGCTCAAAGGGAATCTTGGGGGATTGTTGATCAACCTTCGTAAACAGATCAAAGAATGTGTTGCACGATTAGATTTTGAGCAAGCCCATACCCTCAAAGTCCAGGTGGAATTGTTGGAGCGGTACGAGGCCAGATCGACTGTGGTGAGCACCACCGTGAAGGAGTTGGATTCCTTTGCCTTGGCCCAACACCAAGACAGGGCGGTGGTCAATCACCTGCATGTGCGCAACGGTGCGGTCATGCGTTCCTTTAATTTGGAAATACAATTGGGTGTAGAGGAGGAACCGTCCGCCGTTATGGCCCAGGCGATGTTGGAGATCTGCCATCGTTATGAACATCAGCCGGTTGAAATTGTCTGCAATATCATGCCGGAAAGCCTACCTTTTGTGCGCATCCCTTGCCGGGTTCCATCCGATGGTGACAAACGCAAATTGGTGGATTTAAGCCTCAAAAACGCTTTCTTTTGTTTGCAGGAGTTGTTACGAAAACCGGAAGAAAGGCAATTCGCTTCCCGATCGGATCGTCTTTTGCAGCAGGTCCAGAAGGATTTGCAAATCCCTCAATTGCCGCAGCATATCGAGTGTTTTGATAATTCCCACACGCAAGGTAGCCAGACCGTGTCGGCTTGTGTTGTTTTCCGAAACGGAAGACCTGCCAAACGCGATTACCGTCTGTTCAATCTACGGGAGGTGGAAGGTATTGATGATTTTGCGGGGATGGAGGAGGTCATCACCAGGCGCTATCAAAGGATGCTTACCGAGGGACAGGCCTTACCGGATCTTGTGATCGTGGATGGCGGTAAGGGTCAGTTGAGCTCGGCCCATTCCGCCTTGGTCGCTTTGGGTTTGGGCCATTTGCCCTTGATGGGGATTGCCAAACGCTTGGAGGCTTTGTTCAAGGTGGGGGATCCGCACCCCTTGATGCTGGACAAGAAGAGTCCCACCTTGAGGCTCATTCAACAAATGCGTGACGAGGCGCATCGATTTGGTTTGCAACATCACCGCAACCGCCGTCACAAGGCGGGCATGCAATCTGCCCTGGATAACATCAAAGGAATCGGCCCTGAAACCAGAGGTAAATTGTTATCTGCCTTTGGTTCAGCAGAAAGAGTCTTTGCTGCTGATTTTGATCAGCTAAAGGCCGTTGTTGGCGCTGCTAAGGCTAACCTCATCGCAATGCAAAGGCTTGATAGCCGCGATTAGCGTTGGATTATTTAGTTAAATTCGTAAAAAACGCTTCTTGGCGATACAAAGCAAATTCGGGATCTGAAAGGAGGCTGCTTTTGACCTGAGGGTTAATAGAAACCAAGGACTGAAGATTTCTTTCTAAACCTTTTATGTCTTTGGTTCTTGCGGCAATAACGGCGCTGATATACAAGACATTCGGGTCCGTCAAGTCTAGTCCATTCAAGGACTTGGATGCGCTTGGATAATCTCGGTTCAAACATTGGGCCAAGGCAAGCAGTGCGCTAGAACCTTTGGGGTTCAAAATATTGATAGCTTCATCATATTTACCCCCTACAACCGCGGCTAATGCTTCAAGTTCCGGCATTTTAACTCCGTTGGCACGTGCTCTTTTGAGTACAATTCCAAGTTTAGACCAGTCCTTACTTAGGCTTGCAAGAAGGGCCTGGTTATGCAGAATTTCAGGAGAGCTGGGTGATGCTTCAGCGGCAGCATCCAGGTTCCTGCTGGCTGTTTGTAAGTTTCCGCTTTCGATATCGATCACCGCAAGGTTGTTATAGGAGCGATGGTCTGCAGGGTATTGACGTTTGGCGGATTCCAAGATTTCTGCTTTCAGGGTTGGGTCGGAGGTTTGTTCTGTAGCGGCAATCATTTCTGATGCGGAAATATCGATTGATTTGGCACGGATTAAATCGAGTCTTTCTTCAAATGTCCGCGGAGCGATTTTGGTGTTAATAATCATATTGGCTCGTCGCAGGGGGGGTAAATAATCCTCGGAGATAATTTTCCAAGATTCACTCATATCTTGGAGTTGAGCTTGTTTTTCTGCGCTGCCAAGCCTGTTGTTTTCGATAATGCTTTTGACGCGGTCTTTTTGAGGAATATGAGCAAACTCGATTCCCTTTAAGAGGCCTTTCCAATCTTCGGTTCCTTTATTTTGAACATAAAGGTTTGAGTTGTTCAAATCGTACTGAATGTCTTTGAGGCCTTGGCTTCCCTTCAACGAACGCACAACGAACTTACCGGCCTCGGTCGCCCTTTCGTCGGCAAGTTCATTATTGAATTGAATTTCTCCGTCAGGTGAGGCATAGCCGTTGACCTCTATCTTAAGGATTTCCTTGGTTTTGCTCAAGAAGTTTACCAATTGTTCAATTTCTTTTCTTTTTCTTTCACTTTCTCTGATGACGGATTTATTAACCTCAAAATAGATGGTGGCTTCAAAAGGCTCTATAGTATCAGCAACAAAAAGTGAAGCGATGGTTTTGGGAGATGTATTGTGTTTTGCAGTGCGTGATAAAAGGCTGACACCGTTGGTAATTTTTGTTTTGAAGCTATGGGTTTTTTCTGGAGCGGACACATAGGATGGGCCTTGATTAAGCAATTTTTGAGCGGCTTGAATGGATTTTTTGGAATCACCAAATGAAGTGACTTCCAGCCAATACTCTAACCCTGTATTTTCCCCGTTGTAGGTAGCAGAAAATCCAACTTCTCCATCGCCACCTGTTTTCTTTTCGATTTTGCGACCTATAACGGATTTGACTTTGCTCCCGGTTAATAATTCACGACCTAATTCGACCTTTTGGTCCCCATTTGTTTGAACAAGCCTTACGATGGCAATTCCATTGGGGGCGAATACATTAGGGGCAACTTTGTAGTTCACCTTGAGGCCAATTTGATCACCGTGAGCAGTGACGGGCTCGGACTGGCCTTGAAAACTAAGGGCAGATTGATCGAGTTTGAAATTGGGGGAGCACCCTACAAAGCTGAAAGAAAGAATTACAGCAATGACGATTTTCGAAAAATTACCTTGAACTGCGTTTTTCATTTTTTATAAATTTTGACAAATTTAAGGCTTTTTGACTATTTTAAACGTTAATTAGGGTCGATTGCTGTGACGAATCAACGTAAGTGGCCAAGGCTTGAAGAGTATGCGTTGTTGGTTCGATGTAGTCTGTTTGATTCAGTTGGAGTTTATGGATTCCTTTGGTCGATAAATGGTCCAAGCGGACTTGACCGGAAGCATGGAGAATTCTGTCGTTTGAGAGCACCAATCCAACATGGTTGATTTGGGTGGGCTTCGGCCCAAAAAATGCCAATTGACCGCTTCTTAAGGATTCTTGGTTATGAATCGGCACTTTTTGGGGCGCTTGGGCAAGTTGGTCTCTTGAATCACGCGGTACCGGAACCCCAATTCGTGCCATAACCATTTGAACGAAACCGGAACAATCAACTCCGAAGCGGCTTCGCCCACCCCAATGGTAAGGGGTTCCTATCCAATCTTTACCTATCGTCCAAATCAAAGTATCGGAAACTTCAGAGGAGTAAACGGGGATTTGGCCGATATCACCTCTAATAACGGAATAGCCGTTGGGAAACAGGGCAGGGTCTAAAATACTACCCATGCTCAATAAGAGATTGGAATTAGTGCTGTGATCTGTAACGGAAGCGTAGTCGCTCAGAACAGAAAGTCCCTTTTCTTCAATATCTGGAATTTCTCTTAGGGCCATTAAGGGTACCCAGCCCGTGTATTCATCCCAGGCGCACTGTATTCGTGCCCAATTTTCATGAAAATCAAGGCAATTTACGGTTTCTCCCAACAAAACTTGGCTGATCTGTTCAGATCCATGGCTGAACTCTGCCCGAACAGCTACGGATGGGACTTGGCAGCAGAACACCCCAAATCAGGGCTTATGGGTTGGAACGACGGTGTTCGGCGGGCAGTTTGATGGACTCTCTGAATTTGGGATTGATTCGGTACGGGTTGAACTCTGCTTCTATTTTGGCCATGGTCCTGAATTGTACGTCTTTGTGGATGGCGGAATTTAGCTGATCGCATACCAAAGCGATATCATTAATCCTTGCTGCTGCAATCGCCAACAAATAATCGGCTTTGGCGGATCGATTTTCAATATTGGAGAGCATTTGAACAGCTTCGAGGGGGCGATTTAGACCCATCAAGCAAATTGCACGGTTAATGGGGTAAGCGTTATCATCATAATGGCCAAGGGCTCCTTCAAAATCTCCTTTTTGGGCGGAAGCATATCCTTTATTCGAAGGGCTGGGACGGTGAAGAGATTCAGCTTGTTCAAAATTTTTCAGTGAAGAAGAAAACTTGTTCAACATGGCCTGGGAGGCACCCAAATTATTGAAGGATTCTGCTGATTTTGGATTCAAAACAGCGGCCTGCTGAAATGAGCGTTCGGCCTCGGCATACATGCCCTCTTGATAATGTATCATTCCAATTTTGAAATGAGACCTGTAATCCTCGGGATAGGTTTTGGTGACTTTTTGATAAATTGCCGCACTCTGCTCTTGGGATTCAGCGGCCAAGGCCATTTGGATAAGCCTGGTACTGCTGGTGTTTTTGGAAAGGGCACCTTTTTGGAAAGCTACGAGATCAGACATTACACTTTGATCGGAAGGGGTAGTCAAAATCTCAACGGTACAACTGCGAAGGTTTGGGAAATAATTTTCTTTGATTGAGGGAAATTCAATGCTCAATTTTTCCAATTTTACTTTTTTGGAAGAGGCGTCTTCATCGCTGCTCAATATGGATTTTAATTTCTGATATGCTTTCCCACTTTGGGGAGAAATAAGATTTAACAAAGAGTCCCACGGTTGTTCATTCCACCGAGCAAATATGAAGCTATCGGCAAAAACTTCGCTAGAAGTTAAAGGATTGCGCGATCTGGTTAATAATTCTCGAACAATAAGCTTGTTCAAGGATTCCATTCGTTTGAAGGCAAGGTTTTCGTTGTTTGAGGATTCGCCCTCAGGGGATGCGCTACCAAGGATCTGGATTTCTAAAATTTCTTTAGAGCCCCTCAGAGAATTAAGCAGATTGTTGACAGAAGCCTTATTGAGCGCTTCACTTAGTTCAAATTGACCAGCCGGATACAAGATGGTATAATTTTCTTTAACACATAGCTTTTCTTTTTCGTAGTCGAGATCCATTAGTTCAAGCGTTGGTTCAAGCATTCGGCAGTAGCTTGAGAAGCCACGATCGCTAATTCGAATGAGTGGAATTTCTTCGCTAACGGAACCTTCAATGACGGTAACCCTACCTTCTATTGTAGCAGATTCAATTCCCTCATCATAGGGTAAACTAACTTCATGTTCAAAGGCATAATTTCCACGACGTGTTAAAAGTGCAGTTCCTTCTTCATATTCCTCTGAATTTATTTGGCTTTCATTGGGAAGTGCCAAGAACCGCATGGTTTGAAGGCTTACAATTTTTTTATTATAGTGAACTTCTGGACTAATCACCAGTTGGGTATTTTTTTGGAAGGGGTAGTTCCTAAATTGAATTTGAATCTTAAACGGTATGCTGTCCCCAACCCGTTGAGGCAATTCGGGTACTGTTTTGAAAATGGCGTTTTGGCAAGCCTCCTTAACGGCATTGGACACGGTGGCCTTGGCTTTGGTCCCCCCGAATCCGGGATGAGCATAGCAGAATAAAGCCAAAAAAAGGAAAGTACGAGAAAAAAAAATAGATTTCATAGAAAATAGGGATCCAAAAATTAGTGAGGTCTTGCGTTGATAAAGTTCAAAAATAAACGAAATCCTGTTTCAATTGGCGGATTTTTGTAGAAATTTGGGGATTATGAAAGCAATAGACCTGAAAAATACAATCCTCTCCTATGGTTCTGCTAATGTTTTAAATCATGTTCATTTGACCGTTGAAGCAGGAGAAATGCTGTATTTGGTTGGTAAAAGCGGTGAAGGGAAGTCCACCTTTATCAAGGCAATTATTGCCGATATACCCCTTCATGGCGACAAAGCCGAGGTTTTGGGCTACGATTTATTGTCTTTGGATCGATCGGAAAGATCTTCGCTGAGGCGTAAAATTGGCGTCATTTTCCAGGATTTTCAATTGCTTGCCGATCGGTCTACTGAAGGCAATTTGGATTTCGTTTTAACCGCCACCGGTTGGAAGGACAAGAACTCCAAAGCCCAACGAATTGAGGAGGTCTTAGCTCAAGTTGGTTTGGAGGGCAAACAAAATGATATGCCGCATAGGCTCTCAGGCGGCGAGCAGCAAAGGCTTTCCGTGGCGCGTGCTCTGTTGAATAAACCGAGTTTATTGCTGGCAGATGAGCCTACCGGGCAACTGGACCCTGATAGTTCCGAAGAAATTCTGAAATTACTGGTTGAAATTCACCAAAATGGAACAGCAATGATCATCTCTACCCACGATTATCTCACTATTGACCGTTTTCCGGCTAGGGTGGTGCGCTGTGCGGGGGGATCTTTGACGGATTTGGGGGGCATTTTGTTTGATGCAGGTGGTCAAGGTCAAAACCAAAATTCAATGACCTCGGGGGCAGAACATGCGCCGGAACTTTCACCCGACATTACCCCTGGGAATTGAATGCAGCCTGCCCCAGTCCTGCATCTGGTTTGTTTTGACCTTCCTGTTCCACCACTGTACGGGGGTACTGAAGAGCTCGATACCAAAATACGAGTTCTCTTGGATTTAGGGGTGGCCTTGCATGTTCATGTCTTCGTTTGGCCCAAGAACCTGCATGCTGGTAAAATGCCTGATTGGCAACCGCGGGTGGCCTCCCTTCGTTGTTACCCAAGGAAATGGATGGTGGGGCCCTACGACACCAGACCCTGGGCGTTGGTTTCCCGTACCTCTGCGGATCTCATTCAAAACCTGGCATCCGAGCCCGGTTCAATTCTGGTGGAAGGCTGGCAATGCGCGGATTTGCTGCGTGCACCTGCTTTGAAAAACCGGGTCATCTGGATCCGTTCGCATAACATTGAGTCTAATTATTACCGTATGCAGTCAGAGTCGGTTGGGAATTGGATTTACAAGGCCCATTACAGACTGGAATCCTGGCGTTGGATCTTGTACGAAGGGCTCTTGCCTCAACGATTGCGCCAAAGGCAGAACTCGGGGATTCTAAGCATTTGCGCTTCAGAGACTTCGAGGTGGTCCAGCATGAGGCTTCCTGCGCATTATGTTCCAGCTTTTGTGAAATTGAACCCAAAGGTTCAGCCACCCAACGAGGGGAGCTCCGTACGACCAATGCAGGCCCCTTATGCTTTGTACCATGGCCGATTGGATATAGCAGAAAACATTCGGGCAGTTCGTTTTTTGTTATCCATAGGCAACAAGTCCCGTCAAATACCTTTGGTAATTTCCGGATCGCGAATTCCAGATTCTTTGCGCAAGACTATTTTACTCTATGAGGACTGTCATTTGGTGGACTCGCCAAGTCCCATGGAAATGCAGCGATGGATACAGCATGCGGCGGTTCACTGTATTCCTTGTTACGGAATGGCTGGTCTTCGGTTGAAAATTATTCATGCTATGATGGGGGATGGCCATGTGTTGGTAAGCCGCGAGGGGGTCCAAGGAATGCCATGGGCCGCTTGGCTTACCGTGGTCCAATCCGAGCAAGATTGGGAAAATCAGGTGCAGAAGGCCTTGGAGAAACCCCTACAGGGAGACGAAGTTGCAGCCCGTCACGCCTGGGTTCTTCAGCATTTTGATCAGCGCGCAAATGCGCTTAAAATACTTGATTTAATGGGTGTTATGAACTCTTGATTGGCTGGAGCAAATCGCGCCATTTCATTAACTTGACTTTCAATGCGGTAGATTCATGCTCCCAATTCCATTCCACAGCGGCACGGTGACAATTTTCACGCATGATTCGGTAGGCATCAGGATCCTCTGCGATACGTCGGCAACATTGGACAATTGATGAGGGTTCGGTCTTTTGGATAAGCCATCCCACCTGGTACAAGGCCATGTGGTGTCGGTATTCCGGGTAATCCATGCATACCTGTGGTAAGCCAGCATGAACATAATCAAAAAATTTATTCGCCAAGGAAAAGTAGTACGATTGCGATTGTGTTTCGAGCAAATTGAAACCCAGGAAGGCATTCTTGGTCAAATGGAGGAGTTTTGACGGATCAAGGGGCCCAGTGAACCGTACTTTCTTTTCTAATTTTCGGTCCTTCACCCAAACTTGCAAGGGCTCTTCCAGGTCACCTGAACCAGCAATCACCAAGGGGTATGGAAGTCCAAGGGCAGCGGCTTCAAGCAAGGATTTCAGGCCTCGGCCCATGTTCAAGGCCCCTTGGTAGAGGAGGTACGGGCCTTCCAATCTGGGGACGATCGAATTCAAGGTGTTGTCGGATTCACTGGCCTCGGCATGGGAATTCTCCGTGATTTGGTATTGGAGGCGGGGCATGTTTCGAAGCACCTCGAAGGGTTTACCCCAAGTCTTGGTAAGGATAGAAGCAAGCTCAGGCCCCACCGTAAAGCATTGAATTTTTCCTCTTAGGAAAAGATGTACCATTAACCTCCAGATGTTTCTGGTGACAGGCCGGTTCAATAGTTCGGGGACCTCGGTGAACCATTCATGGGCATCGAACCACAAGGATTTTCTTAAGAGGATGGACGCCAGACGAAAGGCCGGCAGGGTATCCACATCCACCGAGAGAAAGGCATGAGACCGTAAGGTCAATGCCCTGAGCAACAGACGGCAATTGAGTATTGCATAAAACAAGGGTCCTGATCCTGGCGCAATCCTCAAACGCTCATAGACCACTCGATCGGTGTTTACCAACGGAACAGGTCTTCCACGGTCGACACCAAGCCAATGCACGTTCCACCCGCATTCCACCAAGGTCCTGCACCAGCGTTGCATCCTCTGATCCTGCCACTGATCGTTGGTGGTTGCGATCACCATAATAGGGTTCATGGCTTGATCCATAACAACGTGTCGTTCATTTGCCTTTGGATGATTCCCTGGTCAACAAGCCATTGCAAGGCGTAGGTTCTTCGCTGAATTTCGCTTGGAGCGCTTTGATGAGGGCCTGGGTCCAATTGGCGCATTAATTCCAAAACATGGGTTGGTTCCTGCAACAAGGGACGTATTTTGTTTTGGAAATCCTGCATTTCTTGGCCATTGAATTCGCCTTTGGGGGCCTGATTTTCAAGGCAAAGATCGCAAATTCCGCAAGGAGCGGATTGCGTTTCGCCAAAGTAATGCAAAAGTTTTTGGCTTCGACAATTCTGTTGCAAGTCCTCCACCTTACCGGGCGGGTTCTCCAAGGTCATCATGGAGGCCAAGGCTTGAAGTCGGTTTAACCGGGCTTCTTTGAGCAGTGTATAGGCCGAAGCCGGGATATGGATATGCGTCAAGGGCAACCTTTCGGTAATCCAAACAATGCCCTGCTTGTCTGAACGGGGGACAAAGTCCAGGACCTGCAAGGCTTCCAATCGTCGTATGGCTTGAAGGATCGAAACGGCTGTAATCCCACTTTGACGAGCAAGGGCCCGTTCATCAAAGCGAACACCACGGTCGAGTATGCCAGGATAATTCCGTAACAATACATCGATGTAGGGATCCAAGACCGGCTCTTGGATGCGCAGTTCATAGAGCTTCCGCGCCGAAACCACAAAGCGTACCCGGGCAGGTAACATAAGTTCTTCTTGAATTCGAATGAGTTCTGCACGATGCAAGATTTGCATGGCATAGTAAACTTCTTTCTCGGGTAAATCAAAGCGATGACAGAAGACAGAGGCCTCAAAATCAAAGCGTTGATCTAGGCCAGCCCCCACCGCCAAATTGCACCATAACCCCAAGGCTTGGTAAACTCGGTGAATGCGTTCAATTGGAGGAAAGGCCTCTTCAATCCGGCTCTTGGCCTCCTTGAGGTCCTCTAGGGTCCAGGGCATGATGCAAACCCCGTCGCCGCCATCCCTGCCTGCTCTTCCGGCCTCCTGGTAATAGGCTTCTGGCGATTCAGGGACATTCCAATGAAAAACCAAGCGAACATCGGGTTGATCGATGCCCATGCCAAAGGCCGAGGTGCAGACCATGATGGGAAATTCATGGCTCATCCATGATTTCTGACGTAAGTCGCGCAATTCCGGGGACAGACCTGCATGGTAGGCTTGCGCCGGGTACCCGTTTTTTGATAACCATAGGGTAACTTGCTCGCTTTGAGAACGGGAACGGGTATAGACCAAGGCCTTTCCTTGCAAGGTGGCCAAAGAGTCCCCTAGAATTTTGTGTTTGGAATGGGTTTGTGGCCAAGAATACTGCAACCTCGGCCTTGCAAAAGTTTGCCTGAAAACCACAGGCCTGGACATCCCCAAACGCTCACAAATTTCGTCGCAGACCGCAGGGGTTGCAGAGGCAGTGAGGGCCAGGGTTGTAAGGCCTCTGTTGGAGGAAAGGTCTTGAGCGGACAGGCTCGCTTTGAATTCACCAATGCGCTGATATTCAGGCCGGAAATCATGCCCCCACTGGGCAATGCAGTGCGCCTCATCAATCGCCAGCAAGGTTAGGTCCCATGGCCTGCAACGGGTCATAAAATCTTGATTGCCAAGGCGTTCTGGAGATAGGTACAGAAACTGCAATTGTCCGGTATCGGCCTTATCAAGGATCTCCTCGGATTCCTCTCGAGTGAGTCCGGAGATCAAGGCCTCTGCCGAGATGCCTAAGCGGTGCAGGGTACGGACTTGATCTTTCATCAAAGCAATCAGGGGAGTGACCACAATGCAAAGCCCTCCTAGGGCTATGGCTGGAATTTGGTAACACAATGATTTACCACCGCCTGTAGCAAGCAATGCTAGGGTATCCCTTCCCTGAAGAACTGATTCGATGATCTCTTCCTGCCCTGGCCTGAAGGCTTCGTATCCCCAATAGTGGCGAAGAATTTTCCGGGGTTCAGGGATTGGGCGGTTCATGCTGCAAATCGGATGAAGAGATTTCACTCAAGGTACCTCCCTGCAGGCGAAACACGCGATCAGCTTTGGCGGCCAGCCCAGGGTTATGGGTCACCACCAACAAGGTTTGTTGAAATTTGGAGCGGAGCTCGCCGAACAACTGATGCAAATCGTGGGCCTGATTTTGATCCAAATTACCCGAAGGCTCGTCGGCCAAGATCAAATCAGGACGGTTCATCAAGGCCCTGGCCACGGCAAATCGCTGTTGTTCTCCCCCGGAGAGGGTAGAGGGCTTGTGTTTCAATCGCCCTGCAACACCCAGAATTTCCGCTAATTCGTGGGCTCTGGCGACTGCAGTTCCATGGTTATGGCCTGCGATAAGGGAGGGAATTAATAAATTCTCTTCGGCCGTGAATTCAGGCAGCAACAGGGCTTGTTGGAAAACAAATCCCAATTTGCGATTACGGAAATCAGCCAATGCATTGCCGCTTAAGCCGCTAAGCAAATGACCGCCCAAGCGAATTTCGCCAGAATTGGCCGGTTGCAGACCTCCTAACACATGCAACAAGGTGCTCTTGCCTGCACCGGATGGGCCTACAACGGCGATAAGCTCCCCAATTCGGATTTCGAAAGAAACATTGCGAAGCAAATGAAGCTCTCCATAGGATTTGGAGACATGCTTAACCTCAACGGCCAAGGGGGCATGAGCTTGCATGGGCTGTTCAATCAAATATCCAATTTGGCGTAGCGGGCATTTTGTTCTATAAATTCTCTGCGTGGCGGGACTTCGTCTCCCATAAGCATGGAGAATACCCTGTCCGCTTCGGCGGCACTTTCGATGGTGACTTTGCGCAAGGTACGGGTATCGGGGTTCATGGTGGTATCCCACAGCTGTTCCGCGTTCATTTCACCCAAACCTTTGTATCGCTGAATGTTCACGCTGCTTTCGGAACCACCTTTGGCCACTTCTTGAACCGCTTGAACACGGTCCTCTTCGTTCCAAGCGTAGCGTTGTTGGTTCCCCTTTTTGACCAAATACAAAGGAGGAGTAGCTATATAGATATGCGATGACTCAATGAGCGTCTTCATGTAACGGAAGAAGAA
>VGFN01000015.1 GCA_016868875.1 Bacteroidota bacterium | reverse complement strand
TGGCCTGTTGGATCTGGGCCAGGCCCCACCCCGCTTTGTTTTGCAATCCCAAATCCAAGGCCAGTTCCAAGCCAGGCTGGCCCAAGGCTTGATCCCAGGAGTTAAGGGCCAAGAACTCCGCATCCAAGCGATTCAGCGATTCCTTGAACGAGGGACTTCGTAAATAACGGCGATGATGATCGCTGTAATTTTTCCATTGGTTCTCGGCGCTAGATTCCACGGAGATGATGTACGAAGGTCTGGCCGTCCATGACCATTGTGGACTGGGAAGCAAGGCTTGCAACGAGGGTGGTAAATCGCGGCAATCCAATTGCCAATCCACCCCTAGGTAGCGACGATCCAAAGCCTTGAGCAAGGAGGCATAAACCTGAACGCTGGCCATGCCCTGATCCTCCGAAGGACGAATTTGACCCTCGTTGAATACAACCTTCAAGACTTGGTAATGCTGGACCATCAAGGGTTGACGAAGAAGACGTGTCCATGACGCCAGGCCACCGGGGATGGGTAAGGCCCATTCCTGATTGGGGGAGAGCAGCAACGCCCATTGCCCGCCCAGGCGATGATCCAAATACGCAAGGCAATGATACACCGATGCTGTGGAGGGCAAGGTTTGATCCCAGGCTGCCCGCTCTGCTTGGCTCAGGGGATGAACCGTCCACTTTCCGTCCAAAAGCGTCTCCCCTGTAGCCGATCCCAAAGGAGCGGCATCCACTCGATCCAAGCCCAATACTCGTTCGTAACATTTCTGATAAAAATCCAGCCATCGGTCCACGCCTTGCGATCGTCCTGCGCCTGATTCCCCTGTGGAATTATGCCATAACAAGGTAAAATAACCTCCGTACTGCTCCCAAGCCTTCAGCAGGGGCTGAACCTTCGCCCAAGCCTGTTCGGGGTCCAAACGCAAATGATGCTTCAAAGTGGCATCCATGACGGTCAACGGAAAAAGACGCAAGGGAAGCTCTTGCTCTTGGACCAAATCATAGCACCCAAAGGGGTGCAGGGTCCCGGCCTTGAAACCGAGTCTTTCGGCGTAACCCATGCTGTATTCCGATTGAATACCCATGGAGTGCAGGCGTTGGGCTTGGGTCGGCCAGTTTAGCGCCAAATAATGTTGGCGAGAGTCGGATATGGGGCCTGCCAAGGCTGCCAAGGCCTTATGCTCCTTCGTGGCTAACGACGCATTCGCGTTGGAACGTAGGGAGGGATGCCAGCCAATTTGTGCCCCTGTATCCCGAAGAAATCGTATAACACGATGCAAATAAGGGCTTTGTGGCGAATGACCTTGATCCAATCCGCCGTAATCCGCCATGAGCAGAAAATAAAGAGGCCGCCTGCACCAAGGCGATGTGGTCTCCCAACAACGATGCATATCCTGCAAGGCCGCGTAGCGATCATAGGGATCGTAAGCGAGTCCCATCAGAACGCGTAGGCGCAACAGTACCTCTTGCCAACGTCCATGGAGCATGTCCCTGCACCATCCCCCCAGTTGTCGATGCAACGGTTTGCCCAGGTAACTGTAACACAAATCAACATCAATCGTGGGCTGCACCGTTCGGGCCGGCGGATGGACGTGGTAACCCTCCAAGTTGCGGGACAACCATTGCCCCAACTGATGCACATAGCCATCCACCAAGGGAAATTCCAAGACCCCTTCTTGGGCCAACCAAGAGGCGGAGGTCGGAAATCGCCCCAGTCTATCCCGTTCCGTTCGTTGGTATTCCTCGTAGCGGCTCAATAGCCAGAAAATCCCAGCCAAGGGATCATGCCCCAACTCATGTTCCGTAGGAAACATCGCCGGCAAAGAAAGACCCTGCACCTCCACGCGGCGAAGGCTGCCGGTCCAAGGTGCACCGGGTTGATTCTTCGCATAGGGTCGAATCCCCTTTTCGTGCAGCAAGCCCTCAGCGGCCAGGAACAGAGTCCCGTCGTGGGCTTCACGGACCCCGTAGTGCATCACCCCATCGAAACCCTGCCTGGTTTCAAGGGATATCGGCCCGGGAGACTCCTGGATTTGATAATCAATGCCCAAGCGCTCTCGCAGTGTCCATTCCAAGGTGTACCTCAGCCGAGGGCTGTTTTGGTCTACAACCACGAGCAAGCAGAAAGGGGCTGTTGGAGAGGTGGATTCCGGCTTAGACAAAATGGGAGGATTCATTGGACTCAAGGGGAGATGACGTAAATGCGTAGGTAAACGTAAACTTCCCTCGGTTCAGCCACGCTTCCCGCAAATCAAAGGTACTTTCGCGGCGAAAATCTGCCTGCCCCATGCGCTTGAGGCGATGGCCCAGGTAGGCTTGTTCGCTGTGACCGCGCGCATAGACGGTACAGATCCTCCAAGGCCGGGTACGGTCAGGCCACCAGGACCGCAGGCAGGCATAATCCATGCAACTGGAATAACCCGCCCGGCTGACAATCCATTCGGCCTTGGATAACAACATGATCATGGTGTGATCGTCCGGCGATTCCCAAGCCATCAGGCCCTTGATGGGAGGCATCCCATCTGTGTTCATGGAGGAGCCGGGCAGACCCCGCACCAACCACAAGACCGAGGGCCGATCGCCCAAGGATGCTTGATCGCCTTGGGCCTTACCCCAGGATTCCCATTGGGCAATCACCAGGGCCTCGAAGCGGGAGCGGGCGGGTTCCGGTCCGCTCAAGACCACCAAGATTGCCGATTCCTCCGGCCAAGCATCGCCCGTATATTCAGTAATCTTGGGCGACATGCCCTCGAAGCGGCTGCGCCAACCCAGGTAACGAAAGCGGGGCCACCTACCACGCTGATCACGCGCTGTGGACCAACGCGGTCCATCCTTGACCCACGGCAACATGGAAAGATGAGGCGCCAAGGCGGTACCCGCTTGGCCCGTATCCGGGATCCATAGTTCTTGGAAAGAAGACCAATAGGGCCGTAACAATGCCCATAGCGTCAGCGATACCCCCTGCATCAAAACCGGCCATCGCCAAAGGAACGGCAGGGCCAAGGTAAGCTGATGGATAACCAACACATGATGCACGGTAGTCGCCTTGGCCCCTTGTGCTCGCAGTCCCAATCGGTGATCGCTCACCAAATGGGTTAATTGCAGGCGATTAACGATCTCGGTGGCCCATAGCCTGTCCGCTCGCAGGGACCTTCGGTAGGCACGGCTATCCTTGATCAAATCCCAGGCCAAATTGCCCGTATGCCGAAGAGCCCATGCCGGCGCCTCCTCAAAAGGCAAATTCGGAAAACGCTCCTTAAGCCAGGCCCCACTGCGACCGTTCCCTCCAATCCAAACCTCATCACCGCCACGTACCGCCTCCTCAATCCACGGAACTAATCGGGTTGCATGCCCTAAACCCCAATCCAGGGGCACAAACAAAATTCTCCTCTTGGCAAAAACTGCCGTATCAACTACCCTTTTTTCCATTTGACCTCATTCCCCACAAAATCCTCAATGTGATAAATTGAATCTGCAAACTCAAACAAAATCGTCTGATCATTCCCAATTGTATATTCTTTGCGCTTGGATAAGGATAACTTTTGCAGTTCTGGAAAATGGCGAATAGGAACGATGTATTCACGCCTATCGGATAGATATACCCCTGTCTTCCCGTGTAATCCAAAGATTAACCACTGAATTGCAATTGGGTTTTCCCCTTTGATCGCTCTGAGGTTTTTCATCTTAAATTGATTGGACGTTGCGATTTCCCTTCTTTTAAGTTTTTGAAACGGCCTTCCAATTGGAATATTTGAAAAAATGGCTGAATAGCCTAAACCATCCGCGATGGATCGACCCAGCGGTCAAATTCCTCCTCGGTGAGGTAGCCGAGTTGGAGGGCAGCGGCTTTAAGGGTAAGGCCTTCGCGGTGAGCGGTTTTGGCGATAGAAGCGGCCTTGTCGTAACCAATATGCGGGTTAAGGGCGGTCACCAACATCAACGAATTATTGAGGTGTTTGGTCAGGCCTTCGGTGTTAGGACGGATACCCTCCGCGCAATGGGTGCGGAACGAATGGCAGGCATCGGCGATAAGGCGAGCGGATTGTAACACATTGGCAGCCATCATCGGTTTGAAAACATTCAATTGAAAATGTCCGTTGGATCCTCCGATTCCCACCGCCACATCGTTCCCCATTACTTGGGCGGCCACCATGGTCAAAGCCTCGGGTTGGGTGGGGTTGACTTTTCCCGGCATGATGGACGAACCCGGCTCGTTATCGGGAATGACAATTTCACCAATCCCGCAACGGGGTCCCGACGAAAGCATGCGGATATCGTTCCCGATTTTCATCAATGAAACCGCAACGCGGCGAAGCGCCCCAGACATTTCGACCAAGGCATCGTGGGCCGCCAGCGCTTCAAATTTGTTGGGCGCTGTCCGAAAAGGCTTGCCCGCAAAACGAGCGATATACGAAGCCGCGATTTGGTCGTAATTCTTGGGCGCATTCAGGCCCGTCCCTACCGCCGTTCCCCCCAAGGCCAACTCCGCCACCATCTCCAAGGCGTTCGTCAAGGCCCGCTTTCCGTTGTCCAATTGCTGCACATAGGCCGAAAATTCCTGTCCCAGGCTCAGCGGCGTGGCATCCATAAAATGCGTCCGCCCTGTTTTGATTAAGGAAGCAAATTCTTGGGACTTGTTATTCAATGTGTTACGAAGCGCATCGATGGCCGGCAGGGTACGGTCCGCCACCGCCGTGTAAACCGCGATGTGCATGGCTGTTGGAAAGGTGTCGTTGGAACTCTGCGAGCGGTTCACGTCATCGTTGGGGTGCAGAAATTTAGCCGAATCCGTCAAAAGACCGCCGCGGCGTACATGAGCCCGGTACGCAATCACCTCGTTCACGTTCATGTTAGACTGAGTCCCGCTCCCGGTTTGCCAAATCACCAAAGGAAATTCGCTATCCAAAACCCCCGCGATGATTTCATCGCAGACTTCGGCAATGGCATCCCGCTTGTCAGCCTCCAAAACCCCCAATTCGTGATTGGCGTAGGCGGCCGCCTTTTTGAGAATCCCAAAGGCGTGGATGATTTCCAGCGGCATGCTGGCCTCGGGACCAATTTTGAAATTATTGCGAGAGCGCTCCGTCTGGGCGCCCCAATAACGGTCCGCCGGGACCTGGACTTGGCCCATAGTGTCTTTTTCGATGCGAAAGCCGGGAGTAGGGTTGGTATCGTTCATAACCCCCAAAGTTATGCCTTCCCCCTCCGTACTTTTAAAGCCATGACCCATCCGAATCCGCGTCCCCGGCTTTTTTTGCTCGATGCCATGGCCCTCATTTTTCGGGCCTACTTTGCCTTTGCCCAAAACCCCCGCTACAATTCCAAGGGCCTCAACACCAGCGCTGCCTTTGGCTTTGCTTTGGCGCTTCTGGATTTGCTACAAAAGGAACGCCCCCACCATATCGGCGTGGCCTTTGATACGGCCGAACCCACCTTTCGGCACCTCGAGTTCGAAGCCTACAAAGCCCAACGCGATGCTATGCCCGAAGACCTAGCCGCCTCCCTGCCCTACATCGACCGGCTGATCGAAGCATTTCGGATTCCGATTTTACGATTACCGGGCTTTGAGGCCGATGATATCATTGGAACCCTGGCCCATCAGGGAGCGGATGCCGGCTTTGAGGTGTTCATGGTCAGTCCCGACAAAGACTTTGGGCAATTAGTCCGACCCTTTGTGCATATCTACAAACCCGCTCGTTCGGGGCAAGGCATCGAAATCCTGGGGGTGGACGAAATCTGCGCCAAATGGGAAATCCAAAGACCTTCCCAAGTCATTGATATATTGGGACTTTGGGGGGATGCCTCCGATAACATTCCAGGGGTTCCGGGCGTCGGCGAAAAAACCGCCAAAAAACTCATCGCCGAATACGGCTCCATGGATGAATTGTTGTTACGAACATCGGAACTCAAAGGCAAGCTCCGCGATAACCTCGAAGGCTTTCGTGATCAAGCGTTGTTAAGCCGGCGATTAGCGACGATTGATACCGCGGTACCGATTGCCTTTGAACCCGATCATTTGTTATGGGAACCCTACAACCGGGAAGCGCTCACCAAACTCTTTGAGGAAATGGAATTCCGAACCTTGACCCGCCGTGTCTTGGACAACCCCACCGCCTTTGTCCCCCCGGGATTCGAATCCCACACCACGGTGGCGGTCTCTCCCAGCGCCTCGACTCCCAGCGACCCAAGTTCTGTCGCCTCCACAGGGGAAGCGATAAACACGCGGACAGCGATAAGCCCCGACCTCTTTGGGGCGACACCTACCGCCCATGCGGTCCACACCTACGCCGACGGGGGCAAAACCTACACCCTGATCCAAACCGAAACCGAATACCGACAACTGCTCTCGACCCTGGAAAGCCAAAAAACCTGGGCTTTGGATACCGAAACCGATGGATTGGACCCCCTCGAAGCCGGTATGGTCGGATTCTCGGTGGCCTGGGAAGACCACCGCGCGGTCTTTGTCCGGCTCCCCGATGAACGAACCGCCTGCCAAGAATGGCTGGAACTTTTAAGGCCCTTACTCTGCGACCGGTCTCGGACGCTGATCGGACACAACCTCAAATTTGACCTTCAGGTCCTGGCCGGTTACGGGCTGTACCCACAATGTTCCCTACGGGACACCATGATGGCGCATTATTTGCTAGACCCGGATGGCAAACACGGTTTGGATATATTATCTGAACAATACCTGCATTACCGACCCATCCCTATCGAGGAATTAATCGGGATCAAAGAAAGCAAGGGTAACAAAACGCCTCAAAAAAGCATGCGCGATGTTCCCAACGAGGTGCTGGCTGTTTACGCTGCTGAAGACGCCGATATCACCCGCTTGTTGTATGCGGTTTTGGAGCCCGAACTCGAAAAATTAGGGCAAAAAGATTTGTTTGTGAATGTAGAATGCCGGTTGGTACCGGTGCTAGCCGCCATGGAACGGGAAGGCATCCGATTGGATACGAAAGTCCTGCGTGAATTTTCGGCTTCGCTGGAAGGCGACCTTCAACGCCTCGAAAAATCCATCCATCAACTCGCTGGTCAGCCCTTTAACATTGCTTCTCCCAAGCAACTCGGCGAAATTCTCTTCGAGAAACTCCGCCTGGATCCCAAAGCCAAAAAAACCAAAACCGGTCAATACAAAACCGACGAAGAAGTACTCAGCGCTTTGGAATTTCAATCCCCCATCGTGGCCCAAGTCCTGGAATACCGCGAAGCCCTCAAACTACGCTCCACCTACGCCGAAGCCCTGCCCGAATTGATTCGGCCCTGGAGCGGACGGATTCATACCTCGTACCATCAACATGTGACGGCCACCGGTCGCCTCAGCAGCCAAAACCCCAATCTCCAAAACATCCCCATCCGAACCCCCAAAGGCCGTGAAATTCGCAAAGCCTTTGTGGCCAGGGAAGAGGAAGGTTGGGTATTGTTATCGGCGGATTATTCCCAGATCGAATTGCGCCTGATGGCCCATATGAGCCGCGATCCCCAAATGCTGGAGGATTTTGGGTCGGGTTTGGATATTCATGCCGCGACCGCTGCCAGGGTGTACCGCATCCCCCCTGATCGGGTAACCCCCGAAATGCGCCGCAAAGCCAAAATGGTCAATTTTGGGATCATCTACGGGATATCAGCCTTTGGTTTGAGCCAGCGACTGGGGGTGGGTCGGGGCGAGGCCGCCGACCTGATCAAACAGTACTTTGGGATATACCCCGGCGTCCAGGCCTATATGCAGGAATGTGTTGCGGAAGCCCGTTCCAAAGGCTATGCCGAGACCCTCATGGGTCGGCGTCGTTACCTGCGGGATTTGCAATCCAACAACGCGGCCGTTCGGGCCTTTGCGGAACGCAACGCGATCAATGCGCCGATTCAAGGTTCGGCCGCCGATCTCATCAAGGTGGCGATGATCCGATTGGACCAAGGCCTGCGTGACCAAGGCCTTCGATCCAAATTGTTGTTACAGGTTCACGATGAATTGGTGCTGGACCAGACCCCCGGCGAAGAAGCCGTCCTCGCCGATTTGGTCCGCCGCGAAATGACCGGCGCCGCCCAGCTCCTCGTCCCCTTGGTGGTGGACTTAGGACGCGGTCCCGATTGGCTTAGTGCACATTGATGCTGTCCTTTCTGCGGTACATCATGAAGAGCATGACCAACATACCGCCTATGCCAGCTCCTATAGCCCAGTACCATCGGGGATTTAATCCAACATGCTCCAAGGGCAGACGAGGAGAATCGATGATTTGGATCAAAGGGGTTTCCTTGCGAAGAGAAATTTCTGCCAATTGAATATTCTTGGTCAATTCTCCAAACAAGGTCATTGAAATTTGCAAATCGATGAGCTTGCGATTTTGATCCACCCGCAAAACCTGACGTGTAGCGTTGACATCCTCATCGTTGAGCATGGAGGATTGATACATGTTTTTGTTTAATTCCCTTTTGACCGAATCAAGTTCCTCCTGCAGGACGTCCAGATTCTTGCGGGCTTTGTAGGTGAGATTATCGGTATAGAAAGACGAAACAGTTTGAATTAATTTACCTGCCATCACCATGGCCATGGTATCGTTGCGATCATGGCATGATACCTGGATGAAGGTTAATTTCTTGTCTGGCCTCGATGCATCAACCACATCCTTCAGCACATAGCGGTAGGTTAGCCATAACGCGCTATCCTGCAAGGCGCTGTAACCTCTTAGGATCCCTGAATCACCTTTGGCGAAACGGAATCCTTCGAATTCCTTTAAAAGGTTGGCCTTGGAGCGGACGAAGAAATAATCGCCCAAATAAACGGTATCCCCCGAAGGCAATTGAGTCGGTGTGACCAAGGCCTTCTCGATTAAATTACGGGTTGAGAAAAGCTTGACCAAACTTTCACCTTGAAAAACATTGGCAGGATTGTTCCCGCTGACATCCATACCAAACTGAGCGAGCAAATTCTCCCAGGCCGATGAATTTTTCTCTTCGGCCGAAATAATATAGCTCGCAACATAGTCGCGGTTAGGCCATGCCATCGAAACAATCCAACCAATCCCTGCACCCAGCATCACCCCTAAAAAGACCCATAACAGATTTCGGAATATAAACACCAACGCGTATCGAAACCATTGACCCAAAGTGTCCATTCGGATCTCGTCGTTGACTTGGGACATGTTACTATCGGTATTTGTCATAATTCCGTGTTTGGGGTTCGGCGACCTGAGGGTCGAAGGTGCCATAGAGCATTAAACCAGGTTCTGTAGGCGATGTGGGTTAGAATATTTCTCAAAAATATCCTCAAATATGGGAGATTTCGACGAGTTAGGGCATTCAAGGCCAATGCGGCCAAATTTAGGAGAAATTGTGGACTCCTACCCTTAGGGTAGATCCTTTGGCGATAGGTTTTGGATCCGTTGGACCAAACCAAGCTGGGCTGGGTAGGATCATGCTTCAATTCGGGACAACCATAAGCCGTCACCAAGGTCCAGTTTTGGAGGCTGGCCCTGTAACATATTTGGTAGTCTGTGCATTCCATAAAGTAAGGCGTGAAAGAACTTAGCAAGGACGCACCCTGACCTACCGGAAATACCATGCCGTTGTTCATCATGAGGCGAGTTGGGACAAGCCCTGGAGGAAAAGTCTCCCCGTCAGCTCCGGCTTGCAGACTAAGCAGCATTTTGTTATTTGCACTCAAATCGTTATCGAATTTTCGGTGCAAGACGAGGGCCCATTGGTAGGTCGCGTAAGTCCACTGCGCATCTTGATCCCAATACAAGGCTTTGTCCCAAAGGCCTTCTTCGAGCAGATCATTCAATAATAGGCGTAGGGCGGGTCCCACCCCCAGGTTCACCCCTTTGCCTTGGAATACTAAGATGGGAAATTCATCCTTGAATCGGCATCCACCTGGCGTGTTATCCCATATCCGAAGAGGCGCCCCTTGTTGCGCCGCCAGGGCCCATCCCGAAAGCGCTTCTCGTTCAGGGTAATAGGCGATGATGATGTTGATCAAATCCCCCTTGTTCATCGATGCCAATCAAATTCATGGGAAGGACGCCACGGGCCGGAACGTTTACGAATTGCCCAGTAACTATACTGCATCAAATAAGCCAAGACGCGTAGGCGACTCCACAGCCCTGGCCCCAGATGTTCACCAAGAATAGCCGCATGAGCACGCATGGCTTTGGGCTTGTTGGAGGAACGTGATTGAGAACGCAGGCGAATTCCAAGCAGGGGTAGGTGCAAGAGCGTGGATTTGACCTTAGGATTTGCAAATAAGTTCAACCAATAGGCATAGTCCTCGTGAATCAAATCGGGGCTGCCCGCATTCTGAAAATAGTACTTGCCCAGACCTTCGGCATGGTACATCGCTGAACTCATGGGAAGGGCATTGGTCGCCCGTAGTGTAGCATAATTCAAGGTGGAGGGCAAGATCGCTCTTTTTAACAAATAGCGACCGGCGTTGTCCGGGTCTGCCGTTGAAAGCTGACGCATAAAAGCAAAACCTGTTCCCAACACATTGTACCCCCCACGCTGGGCCTCCTTCCATTGAGCCGACAACTTATCAGGACGCCATACATCGTCCGAATCACAGAAGGCTAACCAGGGACCTTTGGCGCAACGTATGCCTAGATTACGCGAACGGGTCAGGCCCCGGTTTCGTGAGCTAATCAGCCAACGGATCCGTGAATCCGGGAAGGAGGATTGCCACCAAGCGGCCTGTTCTGCTTCGGGGCCACCGTCCAAGATGATCAGCAATTCCCAAGTCGGATAATCCTGTTGCAGGATCCCCTGCAGGGCCTCCCCCAAATACGCCCCGGTATCATAAACCGGCATCACAATACTGATCAAAGGGTTCATACCGCGGAGAGGTCTTCGACGCTGGGCTCCTTCAATTCTGGCGGACAAAGCCGTTTATAACACAAACCAAAAATTATAAACGGAATAGGATCACCGATCGTGCCTAGCATCAACAAATTAAACCAAAACAGCACTGCAATGGAGCGCCCATGAGCGTCGCTGTACAAACGACGGTCGGTGAAATACTTCCCAAAAGCCCAAAGGAACAGAATTACCCCAACAATCCCGCTTTCCAACATTAAACCGGCCACAAACGAAGTCGGCCTTACCCCATAATAATCACCTCCCGATAATTCAAAAAAGAAACTCAACGCCGAAGCCGGAACACCAAGCGCATCCATGGCTTCTACGCTCGCATCCGGCCAACCCCCTACACCCGATCCCAGCGGATTCAAGATTCCATAACGGTAAGCAGACCAAATGCTAATAAAACGAAATCCGCTCTGTTCCAATAAGATCGGTAAGGGATCCTTGTACTCCTGGTTAACTACAAAATCATAAGCAACCTCCACTGATCGAGGAAGAGTGTTCATTTCTCGGGCAATATAAAAGGTTGCTGTAACCAATACGATGCCAATTCCAAGTCCTTGAAGCAAGGTTTTCCTTCGCAGAAAGCTCATCAAATAAATCGAAACCATGATGGTGCCCGTGATGGAACGGATTACGAAGATGTCAAACAATATTAGTCCTGCAATCAATACCAACCCCCTGCGCGATTGATGAGATATTCGATTAATCATCAGGTAGTATGCAAAAAAATAATGCATATCAATGCTCGCATACGATGGCTCTGCAAACAGGGAGGTTACCCCGCGGCCTGCCCCCAACGGTACCGGCTCAAATCGGTCGATAAAAAGCTTCACGGGACCTGTCAAAAAAGCAGGGAACAAATAGAAATTTTGGAGCAGGCCCACTCCCAGCGTAAGCCCAAAGACCCAACGAAAAGCTTTGTCGATGCGTTGCAGTTCTTGATCCTCGCAGCGAAAGGTCCACCAGTACAAAAGGCAGGCGTTGAGCAAAGCCATCATCGCCCTCAGGGGGACTAAATAACTTTTGACAGGGGGCGCCCACAACATCAAACCTAGGAATAGGTAGGCAACCCAGACCAAAAACCTTTTGTTCACCGCCAAATTCCTGCGGGATCCGTACAAGAAAGCCCATGGGAAGATCTCGGTATTGAACAAGAACTTGAGCGGCATTACATTGGGCAGAAAAATGAGCGGGGCCATCCAACGCTGCAGCAGGCCCACCGCTTTCGCGAAGAAATCTGAAGATTCGGCAGTTTCCGAATAGGCAAGATCTTCGGTCTTCATGGCTATCCGTTGTTCTTATGTGAATTGGTGAGGCGCATGATAGCCGCATAACGAGCTAGGGCTCTATCCACCCAGCGGGTTATGCGGTGCCGAACGGGTTGGCGATACCCCAAGGCAAGGGCCGGAAGGCCTTGTTCTTGCAAGAGGATTCGGGATAATTCATGTTCCCGTCGAATGCTGATTTTTTTGCGCTGTATTGCAGCAGGAGTTGGATGACCTTGCCAACCGCCACGCCACCAAGGCCTTTGCAACCATTGTTCTATATAAGCGTCATAAGCGGGGCTTGAGGGTATCCAATCCGCACGGTTAACACGGTCCAAGGCCGCGCGTAATCGATGAAGAGCCGTCCGATCCGGCATGAACAAAATCCATGAAGCCCAATAGGTTAGGGGCTTTTCGGGAAATTCGATGGACTCCCTTCGGAGATCCCCTAGCATGCTTCCCTGAAGCATAGACCGCTCGGAATCTTTTAATAAATGTTGAAGCATGATTCTCCAGGAATTACTCCAATGATGACGAAACAAAGAATCGTTAACCAAAACAAAAGGCCCATGGCCTTGCATCAAGTCCAAAGCCTGTACATACCCGCTAAACTCATAGGCGGCGTTATTCCCGGGAATTTCTCCCTCGGCTAAACACCCATCAAAATTGTTAATAACATAAATTTGATGTTCTGAAAATCCGCATCGCTGGGACCATACTCTGCAGCGACTGGCCACCTTGCCGCTGCGGTCATGGATGACCCAGCCAATCTCCGGCAACTCAGGCAAAGACATAACGAACGAAAATGTCGGGCATATTGCTCAAATTTCGTTAGAAAAACCTAAATTTGATCAAGGTCTTATGGCAGGTTTTTCCTTCATTTCGTTGCGTTGGTGGTGGCTATGCTTGGCGGCCACCGGTCCATGGCTGATGGCACAGGGTCAAACGACCTGGGACAGCCTGGCTGTCCAAAACATGGATCACCTGGGCGAAAGCGCTTTGTGGCCCTCGTTGCTGGACCCCAAGAGCCCCTTTCATTCCTCGATCAAACCTTGGAATGCTCAGCATATGCCGCAAGAATTGCGGGGTTATCGAGCGGTGGACAGCGGGAGAACCTACGGCACCTGGGCTTGGCCTTCCCTATCGAATCGATCGCTTTGGAGTTATGTTTCGGAAGGGAAGCAATCCGGCCTGCGCTTGGATCCGTTGCTGAACTTGGGCCTGGGATCCGAAAGCGCTTCCTCGGCGACCACTCGTCAGAACAGCAGGGGCCTGCAGCTCTTGGGCTTCTTGGGAAATCGCTTGCGCTTCCAGAGTTCATTGGGCCTGCACAACACGGTGTACCCGCTCTATCTCCACCAATCCATTCGTCAGGACAGCATTGCTCCCGGTTTGGGTTTGGCCCGCACCATTGGTCAGGACAGCGGAGGCCGGGTTTGGGACTTGTACAGCAGCCAAGCCATGTTGTCGTGGCAGATTCATCCTCACTTGCAGGTTCAATGGGGGCACGGCAAGAATTTTATTGGATACGGTTACCGATCCATGCTCCTCTCAGACTTTGCTCCGGCTTATACGCATTTGCGATTGCAGGCCCAAAGTGGCCCTATCTTATACCAGTACACCATTGCCCGCATGTTGGATTACAGCTCGCCCAGGATATTGCCATTGGGCCAACGCATTTGGGGGAGTGAAGGCTACCGGCAGAAGTATTGCAGCATGAGTTATTTGGATTGGAACCTGGCTCCCGGTCTGCAAGTTGGTTTGTTTCAGGCCATTGTATGGCCTGCACAGGATACTTTAGGCCACCGCGGCATCGATTGGAATTACCTCAATCCACTGCTCTTCATGATTCCGATGCAATTTGCGAACGGATCGGACGGAAATGCGCTTGTCGGCATCAACACCGGATACCGTTGGGGCCGCCAACAAATCTATGCCCAGGCGGTATTGGATGAGCTTAGAATGAAAGATTTGTTACAAGGCAACCCGACCTGGGCCAATAAATTTGCCTTTCAGGCCGGAATTCGGGGTTGGACATCGGTCGTTGGCCAAGGTTTACGATGGCAAGCCGAAGTCAACGGAGCAAGACCCTTCACCTACGCGCATTGGTCCGGTGCTACCAATTATGCCCACCAAAATTCCGCCTTGGCCCATCCCATGGGGGCAAATTTTGTGGAAGCCCTGGGTTCCATCGCCTGGTTCCGCGGGCCATGGTCCCTCACCCTGCGGCATCTGATTGCTCAACAAGGACTATCGGATTCTACGGGTCTTAACACCGGAAACAATATTCATGCCTCCTATTGGAATGGCGCGGATCCCTCAGGATCCTACCCGTTGCTTAACGGGGTCCCTGTTCGACTTCAACAAGGCGAGCTGAGCCTTTCAAGGCTCTTGGATCCCCTTACCGGATTGCGTCTTCAACTCACCACATGGTGGCGATATCGGCAGTCCACCAACGCCTGGGCTCAGGATCTGTACGGTCAGCGCAGCCTAGGGTTCAACCTCACCCTCCTCACCAGGCTCGATAATTTTTATCATGATTTCTAAGGCCTTGCATACCCTGCGTCCCCTTGCGATGGCAGGGTTGATGGCCCTCACGGTGGGGGGGAATTCCTGCCAAAAACAAAAGGTTGAGCCACAGCCCAACCTTTGGATTCCTGCGCCCCTGCGCAACATGTTTGATTTCAAACCGGGGTCCTACTGGATTCTTACTTTACCCGGGACCAGCTTTGTGGATTCGGTCTATGTTACCAGTCGCAAAATGGACACGCTGGTGGTGTTGCACCCTGGCTCTCGCGACACCCTGAATTTCAGGGAGCGTTTGACGGTGCAATATCGATCCCTGTTCTACGGTTACAATTACCTTATCGAGGTGGAAGGCGGTCCGTATTGCTTCGATAACGAGAACGGATTGCCTTGCTATTCGGCAACCAAGGTTGTGCTGAACAGCAACAACAGCGTACGGTCCCGAACGCGTTTCTATTATTTTCCTGAATTTGTGGGGAGTTCTTGGCCCATCCAATCCGGGGCCTTAGGAGGACCCTTTATGCGGTTGGAATCGATAGGCCCCTTGCGGACCTCGGATTCAACCGAATGGTCCGATGTCCGGCGCATGGTGGTCGAAGAGGATCCTTTCGAGCAAGGCCGTTTGACTGAATTCTATGTGCATCCTAACTTGGGCATGCTGGGTTGGGCAGTGCCTGAATTCAATCGCCGATGGGGTACCGTTCGGAGCAAACAAGTTCGTTAACCCGAACTATTTGAAGCTGTTGATGACCACGGTGGCCATGGTGGCCATGGACATCAAGACGCTTGAGATCGCCATCCATTTCCCGCTGTCAAACCCTTGGTCTTGGTCATCGTTGGGGGCCTTGATAGGGACCACCACCATATCACCTGGGTACACTTTGGGGTAACGGGTTATGATTCCTAACACATGTTTGGTGGAGGCCATTTTGCCGTTCGTCCTTCGCACATATATTCGAGATGGATCGCCTGACTCGCTCAAACCTCCGGCCCCGGCCAAATAGGTACGCATTCGATGCCCTCCGTAGTTCAACATCACCTGGCTGTTGACCGACCCCTGGACCAGTACAATTTCAGATTTCTCGTCAACCACCAGGCGGTCACCATCTTTAAGCAGGAAATTACCTTTCTTTCCCCCGGAATTAAGGATATTCCAATCCAAGGCAATGGTGTCGGTATGAACAACGCGGCCCTTTTCCGAGCTTTCCATGGCAGAGTTGTCGATGGCGTCGGTACCTCTTGAAACCTCTTGAAAATCGACCATCTGAATTTCATGTTTGCGAATCAACATCAAAGAGCGTTGGTCCGCAAAAGCGTTGAACCCCCCTGCTCTGCCTATCAAATCCTTGATCTTTTCGGATTTGGTCCGCACAGGAAACAAACCAGGAGAATTGAAGGAACCCTCTACCCGAACCATCGCCAAAGGAAGGTACGTTGGATCTCGATACACCATGACGACGTCTCCTTCTTCGAGCAAGGTTTCCGAGGCACGTACCATTAACAAGGAATCGGTGGCCTCTCGGATGACCTTGGCAATTTCCCATTGGCCATCCAGTGAATCTAGTTCAACACGTCTGGCTATCTTGATCCATTGATCCACGGCGAAACCCGGTTTGAATCCACCTGCCATGAATACCGCATCCTGGGCAGTCATCCCAGGGCCCCATGGGATGCTAATTTCTTTGTGTACCTCTCCCATCACGCGCACCGGCAATCGGGGGTAGAAATCAATGACGGAGCCCACAATCACCGAATCCCCATCCAATAAATCTGGATCAAGCAAACCTGTCTTAACCGAATCTAAATCAAAATGTTGATGCCGACGAATGCCATCTGGGGTCCTGTGCACAATCATGGCTCTGCTTAAAATAGCCGTTGGCTCCAGGGCTTCAGCTTGCAATAACAAATGACTGAGCCTCATTCCCGAATAATGGGCATAGTCACCCGGCCTCTTGACGGCACCTGATAGCTGAATCAACCCCTTCTTCTTTTCAGAAACCGATTGAACGGTAATGATATCCCCGTCTTGAGGCTCAAAACCCAACAGGCTATCCCCTTCGAAGGTGAGATATCGCATTTCACCGTCCATCACCCTCTCGACCCAAACACGTTTGGTATACGCAAAAGCCGTGAAGCCTCCGGCGTGGGCAAGGATGTCGCGGAACTTCTCACCAACCTTGGTCTCGAACAGAGCAGGTCTGCGGATTTCTCCTCGAACCATGATCCTTCGAAAGTAAGGGGGAAAATAAACCACATCATGATCCTGAAGATTGATATTGCCCTCAAAGTCACCACCGCTTAACAATTTGTATAAATCCACCGTCGTCAACAATTTCCCGTTGCGCCACAGTTCCACATTACGGTACGTTGAACGGGTGGAAGGACCGCCCGCCACATGCATGACGTGAAACAATTTGGCCACCGAGGGAACCATGAAATTCCCGGGTTGGGTGGAACCCACCATGGTCACCTGAATTTGACGAAAGTCCGCCATGCCCACATGGAGTTTGGTCTGCCCTGTAGCTAATTTGCTGTATCCGTTGGTCTGGAGATTTTGTTTGAGCTTTTCGGAAACTTGATCCAAGGTCAGTCCTGCGACTGTGATCAGGCCCGCGTAGGGCATGGTGATTTTGCCGTTTGCCTGGACCTTGAGTTCAAAACTGGCTTCCTGAAATCCGTAAATCAAAATGCTTAACACATCTCCTGGTCCGACCCGATAATCCAAGGGCGGGACCATCTGCCCCTCCAAATTGAAGCGGAGCCTGGCCCCTGCAAACAATTCCGAGCCGAAGATCACCGAATCCGGAACTTGTTTGGCCCGGATTAGTGCATGGTCCTTCACGACTTTGGGGTAGCCCGTGTCCACTGCGAGGGCTTGCAAAGAATCCCTGAGCTTGAAGTACTGGTCCATCATCTCGAAATTCCCAGCCACCGAACCCGCACTGGTATTGCTCAAGCCTCCGGATCGTTTGCGCAATTTGTCCACTTCGGCGCGGGATAGTCCCTTCTGCAACAGGTAATTGGAAGCTTCTGTTTCGCTCATGCCCTTGGCCTGCACATAGCGCTGGAAAGAAATGACTTGATCTTGGCTAAGTTGATCAATGCGCAGATTAGTCAAGCTTTTGCGGTAGAAAAAATCCTGCGCATGCAGTTCCGACGCCATGACCCAATGAAGGGCCATGAACAACCCCAAGGATAGGAATATTCGATGACGTTGGGGGAGGATCCAGAGATTGGTCATGGTTGATAGTAAATTTTGAGGGTGCGGAGCAGGATGAAGGCATCCAATCGCAGCGAGGCGTATTGCAGATAATGGAGATCGTGGGGGAGTTTGGCCTCGTTGTCTTCGGCGGTCGCGTTGGGATTCTGAATTTGGGCCCAGCCGGTGATGCCGGGCAACACGAGCTGACGGTCTTCGTACCCCATCAAGGTTTGAGCACATTGGTGGTAATGGAAGGGAACCTCCGGGCGTGGGCCGATCCAGCTCATCTCCCCTCTCAACACATTCCAGATTTGAGGCAATTCATCCACATGCCAACGGCGTAAGAAGGCCCCCAACGGTAACAAATCGTTTGGCGAATGGGTGAACGTTTGGACCGAGGGGTGATTGGCGCGGATGGTCCTCACCTTGTAGATCCTGAAGGGATGGCCACCGCGGCCGATACGCTCTTGGATATACAAGAACGAAGTTTGGCCCCGCAATCTTGCCGCCAACCAAGCCAGGGCCAGCACAGCATGCACAGGAACCAATAACACCAAACTTATCACTACATCAAGCCCCCTGCGGTACCCGCTGTTCAGGTACGCTACGCCGCGGTAGGGTTGGGAAGGCTCAGCCGACATCATTGCGCACGAAATTAAGGGTATAAAATCGAATTAAGGGCAAAATCAAAAGCGGTACGCCGTTTGGACCTCCAGATTGAGGGACCATGCATTGACCCCCGGAAAGCGAAAAGGCCCCTGCAAGGCGAGAGGCTCGTAATTCCATTGGAAATTGTAGGTTCTCAGCAAATGAAGGCGGTACCCCACATTCAAACGTTGGTACGTGGTTTGATGGCTAAGGATTAAGCCCCAGTCCACGAAATGTTTGCTAAAATCTTTGAAGAAGGGATTGGGCGCGTTGGCCCCCAGGAGGCTTAGGTAATCAATGGTCGAATAAAACAAATCCTCGTTGTACACCACCCGCTCGTAATGAAGGCCCCAGGTATCGCGGCCGTTCCCGTAGGTCATGCCCAAGGTGGTCATGTTGCTCCCGGGGCCTATGCCGGCCCCCATCACCTGCCCCCGATGGGTCCAACCCACTTTGTTGCCGTGGGTATAGAAGCTGTACGTGATCTTGCCGGGTTGGATGTAATTGTCCAAAGGGGCTTGCAGCCGGGTGGTCTCGCCCATGATTTGGATCCAACGGTCCTTGCCGGGCAGGGGATAGAGCTTGCGCAGGCCGCCCATCCACACCGTGGTCGCCAAGGGCCTGGTCATCAAATCCTCCAAATCCCACCAATGGTCTTCCCTGGCCAATTCTACATAAACCTCGGCATGAGCAGGTCGGAAAAGGTAACGCAAATTGACCCCTATGATTTGGTTTCGGTTGTAGGCTCGTTCCGATGCCGTGGTCGCCGCCCCCAATTCGTCCACATAGAGAATCTTGAGGTACGACAACGGGCTGGCAGGATTGCCTTTGACCTGCACCACCCGATTCACACCCAGGAACAAACCCGGGAGCAAGGAAGGTTGCCACACGATTTGCATGGCGTTGATGTAGCTGTGGGTTCCGTTACCGCGCAGGGTATCGGGCTTGAGATCGGGGGCACGCGGCGGCCAGGTCCCGGCAGGATAGCGGAGGCTGTAGCCGGCATAGCCGGAGTATTGGAGGTTGC
>VGFN01000014.1 GCA_016868875.1 Bacteroidota bacterium | reverse complement strand
GCTTTTCCGGGATTTCGATTTGTGCCGCTTACCGGGGAGGGCGGCTGGTCGGTTTAGATCCTGATGGATCCCATCCAGATGGATCCCATCCAGGTGAGTCCCATCCAGCTGGCATCGATTAAAGTTCACGCAGCTGATCGCGGTCCAAGTCTTTCTCTTTGAGGGCCTGGCGTTTATCATGGGATTTGCGACCCCTTGCCAAAGCAATTTCCACCTTGGCAAAACCTCTCTCGCTGAAATACAACCTCAAAGGCACCAGCGAAAGTCCCTTTTCGGTGATACGATGACGGATTTTACGGAGTTCAGATTTATTCAACAAGAGCAAACGATCCCGCAACGGTTCGTGGTTGAGGTAAGAAGCCTGAGCGAACAAGGCGATGTTCATGTGACGAAGCACTAACCTATCCTGATCAAAACAGGCGTAAGCGTCCCCCATGGTAGCTTTGCCATCGCGAAGACTCTTGATTTCAGAGCCTGTCAAAACCATCCCCGCCTCAAATTTCTGCAAGATCTCGTATTCAAAATTGGCCTTGCGGTTCACAATCTCCGGAACCGTTGGTGAACTTTTCGATGCGCGGCTCATGGATTGGTCGCATAGGATTTCCAATGCCTGTCGATCTTTTCTCGATGCCAAACCGTTTGAGCGCAAGTGCCGTAGGCGACGAGTCGATCACCGACCTTGGCCTCCCATGTGCAATCCACCTTCACCCCGTCCACGGCCAGCAAGGTCGCCTGCATCTCCACGATTTGACCGGTCAGGGCAGGGGACTTGTGATGGATACTGAGCCCATGACCTATGCCCTCTTCGTGGTCTTCCCTCATCTTCAATACAAATTGACGGCAGGCCCATTCCGCTTCCCTGGCCAAGGCATAGGTCGAACAAACCTCATGAACCGTTTCGCCATAAAAGGAAGCCCAATCCTTGGGTTCCACGACAAAGGTGGTCTCCAGGCGGTCTCCAGGCTTAAAGAGCGCTGTCTTCATGGTATGGATGTTTTTGGACTACCCAAAGGGCTTTGGCCCATGCCGAGGGCAACACCACCTGCTTGTTGCCATATAAGTGCAGGACAGCCTGACCTTCCAGGGGCTGGACCTGGACCGTCCATTGCAATAAAGCCCCTATTCTCATACCCAGGCTTTGCAAACCCCTTATTAACTCCGGATCACGAGAACCCAAACCGCATAGGTTGAACTTGACCACCGTAGCCCCCTCTTGTTGAGATACCCTGTTCATAGCATCAGCGAGGGACTCTCGCTCCATAGCGGGCATTTGACCATCTGCTGCGGGAATTGGGTCACCGTGCGGATCCCATTGGGGCTGTCCCAGAAATTCCGCAAGGCGATCGGTCAGCGTGAGCGAGCGCACATGTTCCATTTCTTCGGCCAAATCATGAATTTCATTCGCAGAGAAGCCCAGCCGATGCGCCAAGAAATATTCCCAAAGCCGATGCCTGCGCACCACCTGGTAAGCCAAATAAATCCCCGAAGGAGTAAGCACCGCCCCTTGGTAGGGCACATAATCCACATAGCCCCTCTCCGCCAATTTCAATAACATATCCGTGACCGAAGAAGCCTTGGTCTGAAGCTCGACCGCCAAGTCGTTGGTCCCCACCGAATACGGTAATTCCCCATTGCGTAGGCCTCCAAAATCTAGACCCGAAAGTCTGTAAATTGCCTTGAGATAATTCTCGGTCGAACGGGTCTGCGTGAGCATTCTCAAAGATAAATTTGAGGCTACCCTATTCCGTACGTTTAGCGACATTCCTCGAAATGGCCTTCCTTGATGACAAAAACCCCCATGAGGGTAGCGGTCCATCCCTATGGGGTGGTTCGGTACCGGTCCTATCGGTCGCTAAATGGTTGTGGATGCTTGCCTGCACCGTGCTTTCCTCGGCTTCCTTCGGGCAATTGCCCGCCCATCAATGGGGGGAACAGGCCCCGAATTTCCTGCTCAAGGATCAGGTAGACCAGAATATTCGCCTCCATCAATTCAAGGATGCCCAAGTCCTGGTTTTGGTTTTCAGTCATTACGCTTGCCCGGCACATCATTTGTACCAACCAAAGATCAAGGCCCTTCAGCCCCTGTGGCAACGATTGCAGGGTCAAGCCCTCTGGATATTTCCGCATTCCCTGAACCCTTCCATGCTACCCTATGCCGAGGCAGTCCTTGCTCAAGACCTTCGCGGTGAAACCTTCGCTGCCTACGGTATCCGCAAAATCCCGCATATCGTGGTCATCAAAAAATCTGCAGCGCCTCATCCCAAGCGCCGCTGTTCCACGAAACACCGCTCCACATGGAAAATATGTTACAGTGGCGCCGTGGACGCTGACCCCGAGAACCCTTCAAGTCCCATGAGAGCCGATCTGGCCGAAGCCCTGCGCGATTTGGAATACAGTGATTATGTGCGCATTCCGAAGACCAATCTGCACGGTTGTCCTTATCCCTATACCCCGTAACCATGATTTTCCTAAAAAAATATTCCTTCAGGGTCCTGGGCCTCTGTTCCTTGTTCCTCTTGATGTGCCTAGGAAATATTGCTTATGGACAAACAGACACCTTGTTCTGGTTCGTAGCCCCGGATGCTGTGGTGGGCCTGGGGGAAGCCCCAGTAACGCTGCATCTCAGTGCAGGACCGGCAGGGGCACAAGTCGTGGTGGACCAACCGGCCAACAGCACCAATTTTCCGGCCATCACCCTCACAGTCCCGCCCAATTCGGTCCTGGTCCATGATTTGACATCGCGTTTGGGCCAACTCGAGAATCAACCCCCCAACATTGTTCAACCTTACGGTCTCCGCATTCGCTCCAATCAACCCGTAGGTGTCCTCTACGAAATCAAATCCCTCCTCAATGCCGCATCCTTTACCCTCAAAGGCAAGACCGCATTGGGAACGCGTTTCTTCGTTGGAGGCCAAGGCACCCCGTTTGCACTGGGCGCATGGGTTAACGACACGACCTTTGCGCCGGGCAGCGCCAAGAGTCGCTTCGATGTGGTTGCCACCCAAGACAGCACCTTGGTGACCGTGACCCCACGCAATCCTTTGATAGGGCATCCTGCCAATGTCCCCTTCCAACGCATGTTGATGCGGGGTCAAACCCTAGCCTATGTGGCCTCCGGGGCCGGTGGCCTTCAGAAAGTTACCGGGTCCCGCATTGTTTCCGATAAGCCCATCGCAGTAACCTATTCGGATGATGCGGTGTACGATCCCTCCTACGGCACATGCCGCGATATGATTGGCGACCAATTGGTCCCGGTCCAATCCGTTGGCCAAGACTATATCGTCGGTCGGGGCATCCTCGGCAACGGTCTTGCCCCCATGCCTGACCGGTACTACGTCACCTCCACGGACACGGGAACGGTGTTACGGATCAACGGCCTGACCCTTCACACCTTCAGTTCCGCAGGAGAAACCTATTTGCTCAATGTGAATAACCCATCCGAAATCATTGAAACCACCAAGCCTGTTTATGTATTCCATGTTACCGGTATGGGTTGCGAAATTGGAGGCGCTCTTCTTCCCCGCATCAATTGCACCGGATCCCGCCAAGCCCTCTTCCATCGCCATGCAGGCGATTCCCTTTTCTTGCTGGCCATTGTCGAAAACGGCGGGCAAGGCTTGTTCAACCTGAACGGGAATGCAAGCCTGTTGACTGCCTCAGATTTCGCTCCTCTACCGGGCAATCAATGGTGGGTTGCACGCAAAAATATCGGCCCTCTACTCCCTGCTTCGGGGACCATGAGTTTACTCAACAGCCAATTTAATTTTCATGCAGGGATAATTGCCGGATCCCCTGAAGGGGACCCACAAACCTTTAACAACGCCATTCGCTATGCCTATTTTTCGGATTATGGTTTGAGCTCCAATCGGGATCTTTACGATACCCTCTGCAGGGGAGACGCCGTGATTATTGGGAATCGTCGCTACGATACCACAGGGATCTACATCATTCGTTACAGCTCCATCAGGCTTTGCGACTCCACCGTCACCCTTTACCTCACAGTCTATCCCAAGGACACCTTCAACCTCACCCCCGTTTCGGTACAGGCATGCGGTTCCTATCGCCTTAACGGGCGAAATGTCACGGTTTCCGGCCTGTACACCGATTCCCTGCTTAATCGCTGGGGTTGCGATAGCCTAAGCCGTATTCAATTGACAATCAATACACTATACAACCAACAACTTCAACGCACGGTTTGCGATTCCTTTTATTTCGATGGGCGATGGATTCGACAATCCGGCTCGTACCGTGATACCTTAGTCAGCTTGCAAGGTTGCGACAGCATTGTTCGCTTGCAGTTAACGGTAGGAAGCAGCTATGCGGCTTCGGAGCAAATCAACCACTGCGGCCCGTACCGATGGAGGGGAATGTTATACAGCCAATCCGGAACCTACACCCGGGTTATACCTGGCCCCGCGGGATGCGACTCTTTGCTGGAATTGCAACTCACGGTTCGTCCTGTACCCAATGCGACTTTGCCCGGTCCTTTGGAGCATTGTTTGGACGATGGTCCAATCACTTTGGATCAAGGGCAACCTGCGGGTGGCATCTATTGGGGGGATGGGGTACGAGGAAATTCCTTTGAACCCAGCGCTAAGCGGGATTATGAAATTCGATACAGGGTGACCAATGAATCCGGCTGTTCCGATACCGCGGTATTGCGCATCCGCGTTCACGATGAATGCAACGCCTACTTGTATTTGCCTGACGCCTTTATTCCCGGCGATGCAACACGGCCCGAAAATAGGAAGTTCAGCATGGTGGCCTATAACATTGTGAAGGTGGATGTCAAGGTCTTTGATCGATACGGTCAGGTCGTCTTTGAATCCCAGGACCCTAATTTTGGATGGGACGGGACCCGAGGCGGAGGGCAAGCGCCTTCAGGAACCTACACCTACCTGCTGAATTACGTGGACGCCGCGGGGAAGAGCGGTCTGCGCTCAGGCTTGCTCCACCTTGTCCGCTAAGGCCGGTTACGCTCTGCGAAGAGCACCGCATCCCGCAGGCGTAGCGACATGGCGGTTTGCAATTCGCCCATCATCCCCGATACTGGTGCAAATTCTCTGCGCCCATTCAGTAGCCTTTCCATATCCTTGCGCTGATCCCTTTCCTTGAATACCTTATCCGTAGCATCATCTCGGTTGCGGTCTGCCCAAACCCCGGCGTAAAGCCTGGACTTATCACCGTCGTACATCACATAACGAACCTCATCACCGGTCTCCACCTGAAAAATATCCGAGAAATACACTTGCTCGTTGAGGGCATTCACCATTTGGCATTGCACTTTCATACGGACCAGAGAGCGACCACTCCACTCGCTGTATTCCACTTTCTGGTAACGGGTTTCGGTAGTTTTCTGTTGAGTGGTCGGATTAGTGACTTCGACCGTGTAGGCCTCCCAACCTCGCTTAATTTCGGAACGCAACTCCGGGGGAACCACCTGCAATTCCAGAACTTTGCCCCCAATCACGGTATTGGCCCCCAAGGAACGGGCAATTTCCAGGATGACCTTGTTACCTCCGTATAACAAATTGCTTTGTTGTTGCAGGGCATTGGCAATGGCGTTCTCATCCACCAATTGAAGAAAACGATTGCGCTCCATCGTCAACGACGAACGAAGGAAGGTGTGCGGGTTGAGCATAAAGGCAAATCCTGAGCTCCCGTCGAAGGGCAGAATGGCGACCTTCAAGATGAGCAGATTCTCGCAGGCCACCATCATGGAGTCCAGATTACGAAAGCCCGGAAGGACGGCCTCCGCATCCTTGAAGCGCTGATGAGCAGCTCGATACCGTTGCCGATCAAACATGGCCATGCCGTCTTCGTAGATTGGAATCACTCTGGCGACCCTCTCCATTTGAGCGGCATCCTTGTAATTGGGATCCACCCGTTTCATGTCCGACAATACGGCTTGAGCCTCGATAAGCTGGCCTTGGTCCATTAACCTGGCGGCTTTGTTGTAAGCCTCTTCCAGATAAATCGCCTTATCCGATACGTAATCCGCCCGGTACCTGGCCGGAAAATCCAAATCCACGCGCAGCATTTCGACCTGCCTGTAGAAGGTCTCCGCTTTGACAAAAGCAAACACCGCATCGTAGTGCTGCCGCTCCCCATGGAGCCTATCGAACTTGACAAGCAGGGCATCCAGATGCTTCTGACCGGCTCTTTGCAAACCCACCCGAGCATCGACGTAGGTTGGCTTGGAACGCAAAGCCCGCATGTATTGCATACTAGCCTCTTCGTACATTCCTGCAATCGCCAATTCATCCCCTCTGGCCGTTAATTTCTTGGATGAATTGCAGGCCCCTAGGGTCAACAGGAGCAGCATCGCAGCAAGGTTCAGACCTTGCCTGAAGCTTAGAAATTGAAAAATTAAACAGCGCATTGTTTGTAATTAAAATTGTGGGTATTTCTCAAATCCCTTGATTCAAGCCAAGGGTTGCTCTTCTTTCGGTAAGGTTACAAAGAGGCGGTTATAAAACAACATGCTCATCCCTACGCCGACCGAAATGGCTGCATCGGCCAAGTTGAAAACAGGACGAAAGAAAACCCAGTATTCCCCACCCCATATCGGCAGCCATGACGGCAAAAAGCCTTGATAAAGAGGAAAGTAAAGCATATCCACAACCCGCCCGTGCATGAAAGTCTCGTAACCAAACAAGGGTCCATAAAACAAAGAATCGATAATGTTACCGCATGCCCCTGACCAGATCAGGGCCAAAGCCACCGTACCCGCCTGGGTTGTTTGCCCGCTTTGGATCATCCGACGGAAATAGTAACCCAATCCCACCACAGCGACCAACCTGAAGGAGGTCAACATCAATTTACCGAAGCGGCCACCCCATTCCAATCCAAAGGCCATTCCGTTATTCTCAATAAAAAAAATCTGAAAGTACCTTCCAAGAACCTCGAAGGATTCGCCAGGAAACATCTGGGTACGTACCCACAATTTGGAAGCCTGATCTGCGACCAACAAGGCCATGGCCACCCAAGCCGCAAGCTTCATGCGGTTCACGCCCCTATTGCTTGAGTTTGGCCTCCATAGACAAGGTGGCATGAGGCACCGCCATCAAGCGCTCCTTCTGGATGAGCTTTCCGGTTTCGCGACAAATACCGTAGGTTTTGTTTTCGATGCGAATCAAAGCGTTCTCCAAGTGATCAATGAATTTACGCTGACGCGAGGCCTGCTGGGAATGCTGCTCCTTCTCCAAGGTCAACGATCCTTCTTCCAGGGTAACATAGGAATTGGAGGTATCATCAGTCCCGTTTTCGTTGACGTGCATCAGCTGTTCTTGGTGGTAGCGAAATTCAGCACGCGCCGTTTCTAATTTTTCGAGAATTAGCGAGCGGAAATCGTTCAACTCTTCGTCGCTGTACCGGGTTTTGTTGGGGTTCTCCATCGAGTTCAAATTTAAAAAATCCAAGGACCTGCCTTAGGGGAGGCAAAAATAATCACGGAAGCTAAGGAAGAACGGTGATTTCAGGATTAAAACCCTGTTCCTATTTTTCCACTTTTTCCACATCTATTTGCAGAATCAAGCCCTCCAAATCCACCTGAATCGCCTTTTCGCGGGTTGGAGCCAAGGGTTGGAGGCGATCGGCCAGGACTTCACCCGCAATATAAGCTCCAAATTCTTCCACCACCGCCATCATTCCGGGCAAGGTTTCCCAGTGCAGCACGATACGGTCGGTAAGGTCCAAACCCATGTCCTTGCGTTGCTTCTGCACACGGTTCACCAATTCGCGAGCCAAACCCTCCCTCTCCAAATCCGGGGTGAGGGCCGTATCCAACGCCACTGTGATGGCACCTTCGCTGGCTACCTGCCATCCCTCGATGTCTTGGGTAAGGACCTCCAAGTCTTCGGTTTCCAATCGGCAATGCACCCCGTCCAGTTCCAGTTCCAAGAATCCATTGTTAAGAAATTCCTCAACCTGTGCCGAAGAGATGGCTTGCAAGGCTGGACCCATTTGCTGAATCACCGTGGGATACTTCGGGCCGAGACGACGGAAATTCGGCCTCACTTTGCGCTGGATGCGGAATGAATCCCCACCCGCCCAGACCACCGATTTGATGTTCACTTCCGAACGAATCAAATCGAGCATGCTGCTCAAGCTTTCTGCGGTAAATCCAGCGGGCAAGATCAAACCCAAACGAGACAGCGGTTGCCTGACGCGAATGCCGGCTTTTTTGCGCAACGAAAGGGCCAAAGAACAGACCGCTTGCGACCATTCCATCCTCCTCTCCAAGTCCACCGAAATCAGATCGATCGCTGGTTGGGGCATACGAGACAAATGCACCGAACAAGGCCATGAACCCGGCTCCGCCTTGGACGGGCTTGCTGTCATAGAAGGTCCCAACCCTAACAAATCGCTGTACAAGACCTCGGCATAAAATGGAGCCAGCGGCGCCATCAGATGAGCCACCGTCAGCAGACATTGATGCAGGGTTTGAAAAGCCGCGGCCTTGTCTTGGCTCAAGCCATCTTTCCAGAAGCGCCTGCGGCTTAGGCGAACATACCAATTGCTCAGATGCATGTCCGTAAAGTCCTGTATCGCCCGGGCCGCACGGGTTGGCTCCATTTCGGTGTAGGCATTGTCCACTTCTTGGATCAAGGAATGCAATACCGAGAGGATCCAACGATCCATCTCCGTCAATGAGGCGGTAACCAATGGGCTGGCGGAGCCTGTAACCGATCCTTGGTCCTCGGGGAGAACTGCAGCAAAACCGTCGAGGTTGGCATACAACGCCCAAAATTGATAAGTGTTATACAAGGTGCCAAAGAACTTCCGCTGCACTTCCTCCACCCCTTTGGCATCAAATTTCAAGTTATCCCAAGGCGGGGCATTGCTAATCATGTACCATCGCAAGGCATCCGCTCCATACTTTCCTAACATTTGGTAAGGATCCACCGTATTGCCCAATCGTTTGGACATTTTATTACCGTCCTTATCAAGAACCAAACCGTTGGATATCACCGATTTGAATGCAACACTGTCGAACAGCATGACCGCGATGGCATGCAGGGTGAAGAACCAGCCTCGGGTTTGGTCCACGCCTTCGGCGATGAAATCAGCTGGAAAATTGGTGGGCCAAGGTGCATTCCCTTGGTCGTCCTTCCCAAACATGAAATGATTTTGGGCATAGGGCATGGCCCCTGAATCAAACCAAACATCCACCAAATCCGTTTCTCGATGCATAGGCTTTCCAGTGGAAGATTTCAAAACCAATTGATCCACCTCCGGCCTGTGCAAATCATGAAAGGAATCTGGATTGGCGATTCCGGCGGCCTTGGCCTCTTGAACCGCCTCACGAAGTTCCTCGATTGACCCTATGCAACGCCTTTCGAGACCGTCATCGGTACTCCAAATCGGCAAGGGTGTACCCCAATAACGCGAACGGGACAAATTCCAATCCACCAAATTCTCCAACCAATTGCCAAAGCGTCCGGTTCCGGTGCTCTCCGGCTTCCACTGGATTTCACGGTTCAAGGCAATCATCCTGTCCTTAACCGCTGTGGTTTTCACAAACCACGAATCCAAGGGATAATACAAAATAGGCTTGTCCGTCCGCCAACAATGGGGATAGGAGTGCTCGTATTTCTCGATACGGAAAGCTAAACCTTCCCTCTTCAATTTGAGAGCGATCAATTCATCTGCGCTCAACAGTTTACGTTGATCGCTGATCATGGCGGACAAGCGTTCCCGCTGAATTTCCAACCATTGGGATTTCTCGTCCTCCGTCAAGAAGGCTTCCTTGACCGGGTAACCCTGCAATGGAAATTCCGCATCATGGACTTCGGCGGTGAAGCGACCCGAACGATCCACCAGGGTAAGATTGCCCAGGTTGTTCTGTTTGCCTACTCTGAAATCATCTGCTCCGAAACTGGGCGCCAAATGAACAATCCCGGTGCCGTCCTCGGTACTCACGAAATCACCCACCACAATCCGGTAGGGATCACCGTCCTCTGGCCTGGCATACGGCAGGAGAGCCTCGTAACGAAGTCCTTGAAGTGCGGAACCTTGGACATGCCCCAAGAAGAGAGGGCCCGGTTGGGCCTGAGCATCCTTGGGAGACTCGTTAATGGAAAAATACGATGTTACACAATCCTGGGCCAAGAGCACCACCTGATCCGAGGATGTGTAGGGGTTTGCACAGCGAACCACGGCGTAGGTAATGTTAGCGCCCACCGCAAGGCCGGTGTTGGAGGGCAAGGTCCAAGGGGTGGTGGTCCATGCCAATACAAAAAAGGGCAATCCATGAATGCTCACCCGATCCGAATCTGCAGAAGTTGCGTCCCCGGATTCAGCCAGCATGCCAAGCACTTGGTGGGCAGCATCCTTCTCGAGGCGAAATTGAGCTACCATGGACAAATCCTTCACCTGCCGGTACGTCCCGGGCTGGTTAAGCTCGTGCGAGCTCAATCCCGTTCCAGCCGCAGGGGAATAGGGTTGAATCGTGTATCCTTTGTAGAGCAATCCTTTGTTGTACAATTTCTTCAACAAATTCCACACGGATTCGATGTATTCGTTGTGATAGGTCACATAAGGACGATCAAGATCAATCCAATACCCCATCAACCGCGTCAATTCCTCCCATTTTCCAGTAAATTGCATGACATCTTCCCGGCAATGCCGGTTAAAGTCCGCGATGGAAACGGTCTGGCCGATATCCTCTCTGCGGATGCCCAATTTCTTCTCCACCTGCAATTCCACCGGCAGGCCATGGGTGTCCCATCCGCTTTTGCGATCCACCCGGTATCCTTGCATGGTCCAATACCGGCACAGCAAATCCTTAAGGGCCCTGGCCATCACATGATGAATCCCAGGGATACCGTTGGCCGAAGGTGGACCCTCGTAAAACACTTTGGATGGCCGACCATCCTTAGCCACCGCCTGTTCAAAAACTTGGTGGGCTTCCCAAAATGCGGTTACCTCGGCTTGAAAGGCCGTCCAATCGGCCTTGGCATGTTCCCTGTATCTTTTCTCCATCGCTGCCCAAAAATAGGAAAAATTCTAGGAATTGGAAGCTGATTTCCTACGCGATGAACCCCAGCCTTCCATGGCCAAAATAAGGGTCGGCAACAAGACCAAATTAGCGACCATGGCCAGCAACAAAGTGACTGCGGACATCAACCCCAAGGCTTGGGTTCCCCCGAAATCGGAAAAGGCAAAGATGATAAACCCAAAAAACAAAATGATTGAGGTGTAAATCATGGACCCCCCGGTTTCCAAGGTGCAAACCCGCAAATGTTCCATGGTTGAACGTTGATGACGCCGCACCTCCTGGAAGTAACGTGCCAAATAATGGATACAGTCATCCACAGCAATTCCCAACACAATACTGAATATCAACACGGTGCTGGGCTTGATGGAAATCCCCATCCACCCCATGATGCCGGCCGTGAACATCAATGGGATTAAATTAGGCAGCAAAGCCCAAACAACTGCTTTCCAAGTTCGGTAGGTAATCCCCATCATCAAAGCAATCAACACAACGGCCAAGCCAATCGAGCCTGCCAAGGACCGAACAAGGTATTGGTTGCCTTTGAGAAAAATCAAGGCATTGCCCGTGAAGATAACTTTGGCCTTGCCCCCTTGATTCAGGGAATCCACCCCTTTTTGAAGAGCCGCCATCACGTTACGCAAAGAATCAGTGCCCACGTCCGCCATACTGTATGAAATTCTCAAATAACGCTTGGTCGAGTCCATGAGCCTGCTGGTCATCAAGGTTCCGGAATCCCCCTTGCTTCGCAGAAGGTAGGGCAAGACAAAGGCCCGTTCCTGAGCATTGGGCAATTGATAATGCGCTCGATCGCCCATGAAAAACGCTTGGTTTGCCGCCTTAATCAATTCCACCAATGACATGGGTGGTCCAAAAACCGGTTGTTCCGCAAACAAATGCTGCACCTCGTCGGCAAGTTGCAGGGTTGAAGGAGACTGGGCCAAATTGCGACGACCTGCATCGATGACCACATCCATCGGCATTACCCCGCCAAAGTGCTTTTCCAAAAAACGCAAATCCGTGTACACATTATCATCTTGCGGTAGATCATCCACCACATAGCTGTTGGAACGAAGCTGTAACATCCCAACACCTGATGCAACAAACAACAAGAAGGCTGCCCACCAAACTTTGTGGCGTTGGAATTCAATCCATCGGGTGAGCCGTTCCAGCCATCGACGAATACGCTGATTTTCAAGGTGTTTAATTTGTCCAAACCCAGGCTCCGGCAAGAAGCTCAAGAGCGCCGGAATCATCACAATACTGATCACAAACATCAGTAAGACCGAGAGTCCGGTAATCAAGCCAAACTCTTGAAGCATCGAACTTTCTGTAAAATAGAACACCAAGAACCCCACCGAAGTCGTGGCGTTGGTGATCAAGGTAGCAACTCCGATTCTTTCGATAATGCGGGTCAAGGCCTTGATTTTGTTCCCATGCTTTCGGAATTCATGGTGGTATTTGTTAACCAAATAAATCCCGTTGGGTACTCCGATAACCACCATCAATGCCGGAATCAACCCCGATATCAAGGTGATTTGATAGCCCAACAAGCTCATCAACCCCAAGGCCCATACCGAGCCAATCGCGACCAAGGTAAGTGACAAGAATACCGCCTGAAGTGAACGGAAAAAGAGGAAGAGCATCAACGAGGTCACCAAAATGGAGGCCATCAAGAAGAGCATCAATTCGTCCTTGATGGTGGTGGCCATAACCGTGCGGATATAGGGTAACCCCGAGAAATAAACGGAGGATTCGGTGGAAACCCCAAAGGCATGGGTCAAATCTTCCACCTCCGCCACGATATGCAATCGCCTTGCATCGTTCAAGGCTACGGGATCCAGGGCAACAGCCATCAGGGTCGTTGAGGTTTCCGGATTAATCAACAAACGCTCATAGGTTTTCCCAATTTGAGCAACCCCTTGGAACCATGCCCCATCTTGGAAGCGACGCTTAAACTCAAAGGAACGCGTCGAATCGTTGCGCAACAAAATCGGCAAATCCGCGACCGTATAACAACGAACAACTCCTGGAATTTCGCGAATACGTTCCGAGAGTTTGACCCATTGTTGCATCAAGGAAGGATCGGTCAACCTGGGCGACTGCAGCCCGACCACCATCACGTTACCATCCACCCCAAACTTTTCACGAAAATCTTGGTAAGCGATATAGTCGGGATCCGATTCCGGAATTAAACGATTCCCGTGGTAGGACAAGCGGATCTCCGAGGCTTGGTAGGCCATGAATGCCGTCAACATAAGCACCACCGCCAAGAGAGGAACTCGTTGACGCAAAATGAATCGAGCGATGCCGAACCAACCCATTACCTACGATTGGATTGTTCAATCAAAGCGGTCGTCGAATGGCCCAACAGTGTTGGCACCAGATGAACCCTTCCGCCATTGGCCATCACCGTTTCCGCCCCCACCACTTGCTCCAAGGTATAATCGCCCCCTTTGACCAAGACATCGGGTTGCAAGGCTTCGATCAGCAGGGCCGGATCGTCTTCCCCAAAAATTACCACCGCATCCACCACCTGCAGCGCAGCCAAAACCGCTGCTCTCGCCACTTCTCGCTGAACCGGACGGGCAGGACCTTTGAGTCTGGACACCGAACGATCGGAATTGAGCCCAACCACCAAGCGATCCCCCTGCATCGCCGCCTCGTGCAAAACGGCCAAGTGACCAGGATGAAGCAAATCGAAGCAGCCGTTGGTGAAAACCACCGAAAGGCCCTCCGATCTCCATGCGGCACATTGCTCCTGAGCTTCCTGGGAAGTCATTGGCTTGGACGAGGAGAACGGCTTCATGGAACCCTGCGTATTAATTCGCCTTGGGATGATCAGGCAACAAAGACATCAAAAAATAACACAAACCACCCACAAGGACCACCAACACCGTTTGAGCCAAATGACTGAGGGTCGCGAAGGCAAGGGCCGAACTAGCGCTCATGGCCACCCCGGGAATACGACCCAAGGTCCAAACAATCGCCGCATGGTAAGCACCCATTCCCCCTTGAACCGGCATCACAAAACCAAAGGCACCGGCCACCAGGAGCAACAAGGCCTCCCCAAGTCCAAGGCCTTCTGCACCGGGAAATGCAAAAAAGCAGAGGTACGTCATCATAAAGTACCCCAACCAAATCAACCCAGTATACAGCACAAACAAACCCGGATTAGGCAAGCTCCCCAATCCCGCCATGCCTTGACCAAAATCTCGCAACATCGTCCGCAATTTCTCGGGAACAGGAATCCAACGCCCCCATAATTTCCATAACATGATGGGCATCAAGACCAATGACGCCAAAACCAAAATTCCTTGAAACCACCCGATACCCAAAGCCGTTGCGCCCAAAAAGGCCATCACCGGATCCCATAACAACTCACTGTAAGCCACCAAGACCACCATGGATAACAGCACCAAGACCAACAAATCCATGAGCCTTTCCATAACCACCGTACCCACTAAGGCATTGAATCCCAAAGGCGTTTTGCGGGCCAAAAGCAAACAACGGGTAATCTCACCCAAACGAGGCAAGGCCAAATTTGCGAGGTATCCCGACATCACGGCATAAAATGTAGGCAATGCCGCTGGACGATGCCCTAAGGGTTCCGCCAACATGACCCAACGCAGCCCTCTGAACCAATGGCTCAGGAGACCGCAGAGCAAGGCGGCACCTATCCATCCCCAACGGGTTTGGGCCAAGGCTCCGGAAAATTCTTTGAAATCAATTTTCCTGAACACCAAAAACAGAAGCAGGGCGCCCACCAAGAGCGATAGAACGGCCCCCCAAGAAAAGCGGGGTTTCTTCTCTTCCAAAGCCGTGCTTGCCATTAGGCAGTAACCAGCCGGTTGTTGGCATCCGGGAAAACCGTCAACGGCTGATGGGATTTGGCCTCCTCCGGGGTGTAGTATCCGTAGCCAATCACGATCACCAAGTCCCCCACCTGGGCTTTACGGGCGGCGGGTCCGTTCAAACAGATGATTCCCGTGTTCGGTTCGCCTTCGATTACATAGGTTTCCAGGCGTTCCCCGTTGTTGATGTTCACCACTTGAACACGCTCAAAGGGCAACAATCCGGCGGCATCCATCAAGACCCTGTCGATGGTAATGCTCCCGATATAGTGCAATTCAGCCTGGGTTACTTTGACCCGGTGAATTTTGGATTTGACCATCTGTACCCACATAGCGTCGAGTTTGAAAGAATTTGCGTGGCAAAGAAAATATGCATTGACCTTGGATTCGCTTGCAGCCTATATTTTAAGGAATGGGCAAGGATTCGTTGTCAATCAAGCGAACCTCATCCAACCAACCGGCATACAGGGCTCTGGGGGCTCCGTCTCCCCTTTTCCACGGGTCCAAACTTCCATCACGGACCAAGGCAAGGTATTCGTTGCGCAGTCCTTCGGCCGTCAAACGCTCCAAGGCCCGTTCAATCAAGACTTCCGGCTCGAGCCCTTGCCCATGGGCTTTCATCCAGGACCAAGTACGGGCTATGCCTTTGGCCCGAGCCAGTTGATCCGGAACCAACAGCAGATTCCTGGAACTCAGGGCTAAGCCATCCGCATCCCGCACCGTGGGCACTTGGACCATGGCGGGGCCAGGCAACCCCAACATGGCTTTGCGCAGGTGCAGCAAGCGCTCCACCACCAGGCATTGTTGGTAATCTTTGAGACCCATGTAGAGGTACGTGCACGGTATAAGGTCCAGCAACCTGCTGACCACAGTGGCCACTCCCTTGAAGTGCCCCGGCCGAAAAGCCCCCTCCCAAGGAAGGTCCAAACCATTCAGGTCCAAGTCGGGGGCTGCCCAATCATGGGGAAACACGGCCTCAGGATTGGGCGCAAAAACAAGATCCACCCCATGCTCCTGGAGCAGTCGAAAATCCTCCTCTTCACGGCGGGGGTACCTCGCCAGGTCATCAAGGCGGTTGAATTGGAGGGGGTTGACGAAAATGGTCGCGGCAACCCAAGCCGTCGATTGCCGAGCAACACGCATCAAGGCCCCGTGGCCTTCGTGCAGGGCCCCCATGGTAGGGACCAGGCCTCCTTCCTTTCCCTTGGACGAGTCCAAAGAGGCCAGGGCTTCACGAAGTTCTTCAACCGATCTGGCAACAAGCATGGGCTGTAATCTTTGGAAAATTAGAGCAAAAGACTGAATAGAGGAGGCTAAATTTTGCAATTTTGGCCTTAATGTCTATATTTTTGCAGAATAAATCTTCAAATTCTATTCCTTCCCCGTTTTTGAGTCCATCCATGAGCAGCAAAACCCGCATTTTGTTCGTTTCCCACGAAATGAACCCCTACCTCCAAATTTCCGAAATCGCACAAGCTGCTTTGCAGTTGCCGAAATCCATGCAGGAACAAGGTATGGAGATTAGGGTCTTGATGCCTCGGTACGGCTCCATCAACGAACGCAAGCACCGCCTGCACGAAGTGGTCAGGCTCTCCGGAATTAACATCGTCATCGGTGATACGGACAACCCGCTGATTATCAAAGTTGCCTCCCTACCCCAGGCCCGTATGCAGGTTTACTTCCTGGATAACGAGGATTATTTCCATCGCAAACACGGGATTCGGGATGACAAAGGCAAGTTTTTTGCCGATAACCACGAGCGCATGATCTTTTTCAGCAAAGGCGTCCTCGAAACCATCGTCAAACTGGGTTGGGCCCCGGACATCGTGCATTGCAACGGTTGGATGACCTCCCTCATTCCGCTTTATATCCGTCGTTATTACCGCCATACCGCCGTTTTTGGCCAAACCAAGGTGGTGTATTCGGTTCATCCGCCCCAATTCAAAGAGAAATTGGGCAAAGACCTCGTCGCCAAAGCCAAAATAGAAATGGTATCCGAAAGCGACTTGGAAAGTTTGGGAACCCTGGAAGAAAAGGCACTGCACGAGTTGGCCATTGCCCATGCCGATGCCGTTTCTTACCAAGAGAGCGTGGTTGAAGCCTACCCCCACGCGGATCCTGCCGTACCGCACGCGGTATTTTCCTACGGAAATTTGGTCGAAGCGCACCAGGGCTTGTACCAAAACATTCTGCAGGCCGTTTCCGAAACGGTCAATTCGTGAAGAACATCCTTGCATTTCGTTTTGCCGGGCCCTGCGGTTTGGCCCCATGCTCTTGGGCTCAAAGTTCCTTGCTCCATGTCGTGAGTTTGGCGAAGGGGCTTACCTGGGCATGCACCTGGTCCATGTTGGCCGCTTGCAATCAGGAAGGGATGCTCGGCCTTGACCTGCTCCCTGAAAATAATCGCTTTCCCACCATCATCGATAGCGTAGAATTGGTCGGTTCCACCGTAATGGAGGATTCTCTTCAAAGTCAATTGCCATCGGCCCTGCTCATGGGCGAATTGATTGATCCCTCCTTTGGGAAATCATCGGCCTCCTTCGCCTTTCAAGTTCTCCCAACCAGCGAGAATATTCGTTTGGCGGATCCGGATTCCACGCTCACCTTGGATTCTTTGATTTTGTCGATTAGTCTGGCCGGCTACCAAGGGGATACCAATACGACCCTCTTGATGCGTGCTCACGAAATCAACCCTACCGTCAGCAGCTCCAAAGTCTATTTTTCGAGAGACCCTGTTCGAACCATCGGCACACCCTTGGCCGTTCGTAATTTCCGCTACCGCAGCGGTTTAGTTCAACCGATCAACGAACCTGCTGACTCCTCATCGGGAACGGTGGTGAATGTTAGCGGGGTATTGCGCATGCGATTGGACGGCCAAGATGCCTTTCCTGAAGGCAGCAACCTTGCCAACAAATTATTGAGCGGACGAGATAGCGTGGAATACCGCAACGCAGACGCCTTCGTTCAATTCTTCAAAGGGCTTTGGGTGGAGGCGATCATGCACCCGGAGGCCGTCAACAATGGGACCGGTTTGCTCTTGCAAAGCAACCCCCTTGCGACCAAAACCGGACTTTATTTGTATTACCGTAGCGGCAGCAAACGCCGACGACTCGATTTGATGTTACGTCCGGTATCCGGAAGCCGAAATATCTTTCGATTTGATTATGCAGGCTCTACGCTCCTGCACGATTTGAATCGGCACAGCGGTTCAGACAGCAGCCTCCAAATCAGCTATGTACAAGCAGGTTCCGGGGTCAAAACCCGGTTGAGTTCGGATTCCCTGTACCTTGTGTTGCGAAGTCGTTCCGGCATGGACAGCTTGAGCCTGCCGTTCCAGGAGAATCGTTGGGTCATTCATCAAGCAACTTTGGAATTCGAAAACGCCGATACCCTGGCCTTTGGCAAAATCGCGCCCCCTGCCCAGCTCTTTTTGGTTCCCCTGGATAGCCAAGGCCGTAACATGGCATCGCTGATGCCCGACCTCTTTGAATCGTATTACGACGGTTACCTGCGCAACGGACGGTACAAATTTGGGATCACCCGATATATCCAGAAATTAATGGCCGAAGGCCCCAAAGGCTATGATTTGGCCGTAATCCCCGGGAACCCTATGGGCAATCTTGCCAGGGTACGGCTCAAGACCAAACCCCGCCTGCGCATCACCTACACCCGCATTCCCTAACATCATCTCCCGCTTGGCGCTTATCAAGACCAGGCCCTATCTTTGAGCAACCTTTAGGAATCCTTTTGGATTAAAACCCTATCCCTCAACCTTCTTCCTTATGTGTGGAATCGTAGCCTATATGGGCGATCGCCAAGCGGCGCCCCTGCTGATCAAAGGTCTCAAGAGGCTGGAATACCGGGGCTATGACAGCGCCGGCATTGCCATCATGAACGACGGCCAAGAAATCACCGCCTACAAGAAGGCGGGTAAAGTGGCCGACCTCGAAAACACCATCGGTGAGGGGGATACCCAAGGCTATTTGGGCATTGGCCATACCCGTTGGGCCACCCACGGTGAACCCAACGACCGCAACGCCCACCCCCACTTTGGGCACAATGGTTTGTTGGCCTTGGTTCATAACGGGATTATCGAAAATTACCAAACCATCAAGACCCAATTGCAGAACAAAGGGCATCGCTTCCTTTCGGATACCGATACCGAGGTCTTGACGCATTTGATTGAATACATTTATACCGAGCAGCAAGTCAGCTTCGAGGAAGCGGTTCGCTTGGCCCTCAACGAAGTGCACGGGGCATACGCCATCGTCGTACTCTCCAAAAAAGATAAGGACACCTTGGTAGCCGCCCGCAAAGGATCTCCTTTGGTGGTCGGTGTTGGGAACAATGAATTTTTCTTGGCATCGGATGCATCGCCGATTATTGAACATACCAAAAGCGTCGTTTACCTGAATGACGGCGAAATGGCCTGCATACGGGATCGCAAGCTCAGTATCCAAACCATCCACAACGAACAAAAAGATATCAAAATCCACGAGCTCGAAATGGAATTGGAGGCCATCGAAAAAGGTGGTTTTGACCATTTTATGCTCAAAGAAATTTGGGAACAACCCCGTTCCATCGCCGATTCAATGCGCGGACGCATACGCAGCGATATTGGCAAAATCCAAATGGGGGGACTGCAAGAATACCAGTTCAAACTGGTCAACGCCCGACGCATTCTGATCATCGGTTGCGGTACCTCGTGGCATGCAGGTTTGATTGGGGAATACCTGTTCGAAGAATTCGCCCGCACCCCCGTTGAGGTGGAATATGCCTCGGAATTCCGCTACCGGGACCCCGTGATTTACCCCGAAGATGTGGTCATCGCCATTTCGCAGTCCGGTGAAACGGCCGATACCCTGGCCGCCATCGAAATGGCCAAAGAAAAAGGGGCCACCATCTTAGGCGTTTGCAATGTTATCGGTTCATCGATTGCCCGCGCCACCGATGCCGGGGCTTACACCCATGCCGGCCCCGAGATCGGGGTGGCTTCCACCAAAGCCTTCACCGCCCAGGTCACGGTCCTGGCCCAGATGGCCTTGTGGACCGGCTACCGCAAAGGCGCCATTTCCAGAACCCAATTGCAAAACAACCTTTGGGAATTGGAGAGCATCCCACCGCTGGTAGAACGGATCCTCCAAAGCGATGCCCATATTCGGGATATCGCTGCCAAATTCTGCGATGCCCGCAATTTCCTTTATTTGGGCCGGGGTTACCAATTTCCTGTGGCCCTGGAAGGCGCCCTCAAACTCAAAGAGATCAGCTACATCCACGCCGAGGGTTA
>VGFN01000013.1 GCA_016868875.1 Bacteroidota bacterium | reverse complement strand
AAAAGTCACCACAACAATTCCTTGCAATCCGTTTTCACGGGCCAGCGGTGGGTATTTGGTGTTCTCTGCCATGAACTTAAGCAATTCCTGATCACCGCCCGGAAAGGAGGGCATTTCTTCCACAACATTGAAAATTTCGGGCTCCGAAAAGATCTCTTCTTCCATCTCGACCACAGGGGTCACTTCAATGCGTGTTTCTTGATTTATTTCAACCGTCTCTTGTATTATTTTGGCGGAAGCGGAGGGCACACTTTGTTTTGCTTGATTTGAAGGATTTAGTTCTTGGGTTGGTTTGGCGGAAACGAAGGGCACACTTTGTTTTCCTTGGTTTGAGGAGTTCGCCCCTTGGTGAGGTGCTTTTAAATGGCGAACCGCACGCCCATAATTCTTGAATCCTTTGTTGCAGAGGTAGTAGGATTTGTCTACAAAACTGAAGTCCCAAGCGTAACCCTCATTATTCTCCGAACTACTCCAATACGGATTGTGCAGTTTAATATTACTCTTGCCCTTTATGTATAACTGATTGTACATCTCCTTAAGTTCTTCTTTACTTGGTAACCGCCAGCCATTACCGAGACTCTGACATGCACCTATTGCGTCATCCCAGGTCATGTCTGCAGGTAAATCCTCATTAGCTACTTGAAATGTCTCACCATCAATGGTAAAAGTCTCATACTCATAAGATGTACGAACTGCACGCGCATACTTCGTGTAATCCTTAGAGTAGATGTTATAATTGGCTTGCTCGCTCTCAAATCTAAAGCCTAATGCGGTATTTGTATTATTCTCCGAACTACTCCAACAAAAGTGATCTGTTTTAAAGTTACCCTTACCCTTCCTGTAGAGAAACTCATACATTCCTGTTAATTCCTCCTTGGTTGGAAGTCTCCATCCATCACCAAAATTTGAACATACATACATAGCGTCATCCCAACTGAGTTGCTCCGTATAGTCGGCATCCGCGACCTGAATTTTGTGCCCCAATGTTAAAACCTTGCCTCTCCCATTGCAACCCTCGCACTTCCGAGGGGGGACATAATTGGGATCTTTTACCTCGCGTGTATTGGAACAGGATGTGCAAGGAAATTTTGCAAGCGTAGGCTTTGATACGCCCTTGCATTTGAAACAAGGTATTGTAGGCGTGCTGACTTGTCCGTATTCACCTTTGGCTTCACACTTCTCACAATCTTTCCTCTCAGTAACGGCATAACATTCGTACCCCTTATTAGACGTCTTGTAGGATTGACTGGTTGGAATTGCATTTGGATTTTGAGCCATCGAGGCTGTAGCTACCCCTACAAAAATCAATGCAAGCAACGTAACAATGTCTTTCATCGGCGTAGCTACTAAAGGCAATTAACGGGAAATTGGAGGCCCTTAATCAGAAGAAGATTCGCTTTTTTTGCTTTGAGAAAGCCTTTCTCCAATATCACCGAAAATAAAGACATAATTTGCCACGCCGATACCAATAATGGTAGATTGTTCTTCGTTTTCAATTTTTGTTAATGAAAAAAACAAGAAATTCTGACGGGTCACCAGTTCCGGTATGATCATTTTTATGAGCCCTAATCCAAACTAATTGCATAAAAGCATGGCCTCGGGCGTTGCGGAAGGGTTATCCTTACAAAACGACTCGATCTTATGAGCCACGGCCTCTTCATGCTTTTGTTCAGATGGATTGAAGTAGAACAAAAGACCAAATACCAAAAGGTAAATCCACCAAGGAGTTGAATCATCCATAGAATACAATTTTAAGTTACTTAATAATAATACAATATAAAATCAAAAAAAACAATTAAAATTAGTGGTTTTACCCTTTTAAACATCATTTTACCAAAATTTATCGATTGCTAAAGGTTATGGCATAGTGCGAACCGCACGGACATAGTTGCCGCTGAGGTCCTCGGCAAACTGAAAGTCGACACTGCCATCGTAGAAGTACACGTAATAGGGATTCGCGTCACCCGAACTGCTCCAATAAGCTCTATTCTTGAAATTGCCCTTGCCTTGCTTGTGCAGCTGACTATAAACCTCCTGAAGTTCCTCTTTACTCGGTAATCGCCAGCCATTGCCGAGGTTTTGGCATGCAGCCACAGCATCATCAATGTTCATCTCATTTGGAAAATCCTCTTTTGCTACTTGTATAGCGCTTCCGTCTATTTTTATCTCATAGCCCCCGTCGATTGACGGTGCCTCCTCAGATGATGACACCTTCTCAGATGATGACACCTTCTCAGATGATGACGCCTTCTCAGATGATGACGCCTTCTCAGTAGTAGAACCTCCATCACACCCCACAAACATCAATGCAAAAAATAAAACAGCGTATTTCATAGAAATTGGGTTAGCCTCACCGAAGATACCTCGCTTGGTCGCTGAGGTCAAACTGTGGGAAGAAATCTTTTGAGGCCGTTTGTATGCAAATTGTATGCACATATAAAAGGGTCTACGAGACCCTTGCCCGTAAACCATTGATAATCAGTGGAGGATATCGGATTCGAACCGATGACCCCCTGCTTGCAAAGCAGGTGCTCTAGCCAGCTGAGCTAATCCCCCTCTTGATTGATGCGGCTAATGTTGCGATTGCTTGTAGTCCCGAGCAGATTTGAACTGCTGACCCCTACATTATCAGTGTAGTGCTCTGACCAACTGAGCTACGGGACTGTTTGGTCCAGGCGGGGCTAGCATGCAGGGTCGTACCCAGAGCGGGACTTGAACCCGCACGACCTCAACGGTCACAGGATTTTAAGTCCTGCGTGTCTACCGATTTCACCACCTGGGCTACTGAGCGGGAAACGAGACTCGAACTCGCGACCCCGACCTTGGCAAGGTCGTGCTCTACCAACTGAGCTATTCCCGCAAACGCGTTTCAAAGAACAAAATCGGGCTTTCCGACATCCCCCGCCTTGTAAATCCTCCAATTGGAGGAGAAAATCATAAGCGGGATGTCCCATTGGGCCCAAAGGATTGCAAATATAGCATGAAATCGCAATTTACCATTCCAAAACCAAGCGAAGATTCAAGACTCGACCGCTCAAATAATTGGGCACATTCTGCTGATAACCCTGGGTATCGTACAACCAGGTGTACGAAATGGTATTGTTGATTTGCAGCAAGTTAAAGACCTCCAAATTCATCCAAGCGGAACGAAAAACCCGGATCAAACGGCCCTGAAACAAAGGCTTTTGGGTCCCTGCACCCCAGAGGATACGGCTGAAACCGATATCGACCCGGCGATATGGGGGCATTCGAAGGGTGTCTTTGGGCCTGGCGAAATCGGGAGGACCGTAAGGAAGCCGTGATCCAAAGACCAGGTTAAGACTGACTTTGTAGTCGGGATACGTGGGGAGATAATCTTGGAACATCATCGCAAACTGCACCCTCTGGTCCGTTGGACGAGGCATCCAACCTATCACCTCGTTTCGTTCCGAGGATTTCATCCATGACAGGGTAGCCCAGGATTGCAATGAAGAAACAAATTCCCCGTGGATTCGTAAATCCAAACCGGCTGCATAGCCCTCAACAGGTGGTGATGCTAGGTATCGAATGCGGACATTGTCGATTTCGTAGGGAATTAGGCGGGTCAGATCTTTGTAATAGCCTTCGATAACCCATTGAAAAGGCCTGTCCCAGGCTTTGAAACGATGATCGGCAGTCAGAACCCAATGGGTAGCATGCTGGGCCCGTACCTCCCTGTTCAAGCGGCCGTCCGGGAAGCGGGCATCCCTGTAAAACGCAGGTTGGGCATAGCGACCTACGGCGAGGCGAAATGCCCAATCCTTGGACCATTTGGGCTTCCAAGACAAATTGACACGGGGGCTCCAAACGGTTTCGCCACTGAAGGTCCAATGGTTGAAGCGAATTCCCGCATTCAGTCGCCAACGACCTTCTTGGTCCAAGGCAATTTGATCCTGTACAAATCCTGAATAACGTTGGCTGCTTATCCCCTGATCTGCATAGAGGAATTGATAAACTTGAACCACGGTATCCGCATCCGATCCCAAAGGTGGAACCTGCAGGACGGGAGCGATGGAAAATCCAAGAGAATCCACCAACGTGTATTCCCACAGGTACTCTTGGATGCGCTCGCGTTGAGCCCGCAGTCCCCATTGCACAAAATGGGGTCCTGTTCCACTTTGCCATTGCCCGCGGTGCTCCGCCGCCAACACCGTAATGTTCAAGGCATTCCTCGCATACTGCTGAAAAGCCCCTATACCCCTGGTAAACAGCACATTCCCGAAATTATCGGAGCCCAAATTGGCGTCCAATTGATTGAGCAACCAAGCCGATTCCACGTCAATTCGCTCCCGCTCATCACTCCAATACAAGCTCGCCGACTGCGTCAAGGTCATCCGAGGATGAGGCTTGAAAATAAGGCTGGTCCCGTGGGTTGCGTTCCGGAATTTCATCGCTTCCTGCCCATCGAAATAAACCCTGAGCTGTAGGGCTTCTTTGACCGTACCAAAGACCGTTTCCCTGTTCGATGGAATGACTCCCAACACATTTTGACCGGCATGGCTCAGCCAATTCCATTGCCACCGGTCATTGGGCTGGAATCGTAACATCATTTGCATATCAGAAGCCGTGGGCCTGTACTCCCCGCGGGTGTCCATGCTCTGCAACAAGGAGTTCAAAGTGCGGTAACGCAGACCGCCTTGCCAGGACCATTTTCCCTCCCTGTCCAATAGGCCTTCTGCGGCAACCGAAAACCCGGTGAGCCCGGTTTGAACAGATCCCGAAGCATAACGAGGTTGACGATAGGTCACGTCCAATACAGAGCTCATCTTGTCCCCGTAACGGGCATCGAAGCCTCCGGCCGAAAAATGAATATGCTCCACCAAATCAGGATGAATCAAGCTAAGGCCCTCTTGTTGCCCGGAACGCATCAAGACAGGTCTGTACAATTCGATGCCGTTCAGGTAGGTCATGTTCTCGTCGTAGTTGCCTCCCCTTACCTGAAACTGCGAAGAAAATTCTTGTTGGGACCTGGCCCCAAAGGCCTGCAGGACGGTTTCGAAATTTCCGCTAGGATTGGCAACCCTACGCGAAACCAGAGGATCAATTTTGGCAACCCCCATGGACCGATCACGATCCGCCTCGACCGTGACCCCTTGTTGAACGGTGATCACCGAAGGCTCCATTTGAATACGCATCGGCAAGAGTTCCCGCACCCTCAGAAGCAAATTCCTACGCTCCGTTCGATAGCCCAGGTAACGGATTTCCAAAACAAGATCCCGTTGAGCCGGAACCCTTAATACAAAACGGCCTCGATCATCCGTTATGGTACCGAAACCCGAGGTGGGGAGCATCAAACTAGCTCCTACAAGGGGTCGAGCGTTTTCATCCAACACAACCCCTTTGATGGAGGCTGAATCGGATTCTATTGCTTCACTTGCAACGTCCTTCCCCAATACCGGACCGTGAATTAGCCCTACAAGGGTTAAGGCAATGCACAAGAAGGTGACGGGGACCCTCACTCAACGAATGGCTTTGAAGGCACGCACCGCTTGGGCTGCATCAGCCTGACCAAAAACCGAATTCCCGGCGACCAAAACGTCAGCGCCGGCCTGCATCAGGGATGCTGCATTAATCAAGTCCACCCCCCCATCAATTTCGATGCGAAAAGTGAAGCCATGCTCCTTTCGGTAACGGTCCAAAGCGGCGAGCTTATTCATAGTCGCCGGGATAAAGGCCTGACCCCCAAAACCAGGATTGACGGACATTAAACAGACCAGATCCAAATCCGGTAATACGGGCCACAAGGATTCAACGGGGGTATGGGGGTTTAATGCTACCCCGGCCTGCAGACCCAACGCCTTGATTTGTTGCAGGTTACGATGCAGATGAACGCAGGCCTCCAGGTGGATGGTCAAGATATCAGCCCCCGCTTGGGCAAAGGAGTCCAGGTAACGCCCCGGGTCTTGGATCATTAGGTGAACATCCAACGGCAGAGTGGTTACGGCACGAATGGCTCGCACCACCGGTTGTCCAAAACTTAGGTTAGGAACAAATAGGCCGTCCATCACATCCAAATGCAACCAATCGGCCCCAGCGCTTTCGACCGTCTGGATATGTTCCGCTAATCGCGCAAAATCAGCTGAGAGAACGGATGGGGCAAGAATCAACATGGACGAACGATGGAGACGAAGGATGGCGACTTTGGACCGAGAAGGAGACTAGCGAAATGCAGAGATTCCAGTGAGGTCCATGCCGGTGATGAGAAGGTGAATATCGTGAGTTCCTTCGTAGGTGACCACCGATTCCAAATTCATCATGTGCCGCATGATGGGGTATTCTCCGGTAATGCCCATACCGCCATGAATCTGTCGGGCCTCGCGGGCAATATTCAAAGCGATTTCAACGCTGTTGCGCTTGGCCATGGAAATTTGAGCGGTTGTGGCCCGGTCTTCGTTTTTGAGAACCCCCAAACGCCAGCACAACAACTGGCCTTTGGTGATTTCGGTGAGCATCTCGGCCAGTTTTTTTTGGATTAACTGAAAGGAGGCGATGGGTTTGTCAAACTGAATTCTTTGCAAAGCGTATTGCTTGGCCGAATCGTAACAATCCATCGCCGCGCCCAGTGCCCCCCAGGCAATGCCATAGCGAGCCGAATCCAAGCAGCCCAAAGGACCTTTGAGACCGCTGATGTTGGGCAAGAGATTTTCCTTGGGCACCTTGACGTTGGCAAAGACCAGTTCCCCGGTCGCCGAAGCCCTTAACGACCATTTGTTATGAGTCTCCGGGGTGGTGAATCCTTCCATACCCCGCTCCACGATAAGGCCTCGAATTTTACCGGCTTCATCCTTGGCCCAAACCACCGCGATATCGGCAAAGGGGGCATTGGAAATCCACATCTTGGCCCCGTTCAAGAGGTAATGATCCCCCTTGTCCTGGAAGTGGGTGGTCATCCCCCCAGGGTTGGAGCCGTGGTCGGGTTCCGTTAAGCCAAAGCAACCCATCCATTCGCCGGTGGCCAGCTTGGGGAGGTATTTGCGGCGCTGCTCTTCGGATCCGTATTTGTAAATCGGGTACATGACCAGGGAGCCCTGTACAGAGGCTGTGGAACGAATTCCGGAATCGCAGCGTTCCAACTCCTGCATAATGATGCCGTAGGCAATTTGGTCCATCCCACCGCACCCGTATTCCGCAGGCAGCGAAGGCCCAAAAGCCCCGATAGCGCCCAGTTGGGGAAGGATATGTCTGGGGAATTCGGCCCTTTGGGCATAGTCCTCGATGATAGGGCTCAACTCCTTTTTGACGTATTGCCGAACGCTGTCGCGAATGAGGCGATGTTCCTCGGTCAATAATTCATCCACCAAGTAATGATCGGGGTGCTGGTAGGTATCGGTGCGCATGGTTAGGCTTTAAATTTGGGATTGCGAGGCAAATTTAAGACCTTCGTTGCTCAAACGTAAAACCATGGTCGAGATTGCTTTGGAGGGTATTGAATTCAAAGGCTTCCACGGGTTGTATCCCGACGAGAAGGTGAAAGGGAATACATTTATCCTTGACATTAAGGCTTTTGGTCCTCAGCATGCGATCCACGGACACGGACAACCCACCTTGGGCCCGGGGTGGCCGGATTATGGTCGAATTTATGCGCTTGCCGAAGCCGTGTTCCTGGAACCCCGCGACCTTTTGGAAGAGGTTATTGCAGGAATCCTCATGGCCCTGCGGTCGGAGTGGTCAGATTGGACGTTTGAGGTGAGCCTCGCCAAAATGAACCCTCCCATCCCCTGCAGGCAGGGCACAAACGCTATCCGCATCCCATCTTCCAGGGTCTCAATGCGTTGCAGTGACCTTGTTGCATGGGTAACAACGTCCTAAGGGCAAATTATCTTTGGGCACTCTCCCTCCTCAAAACCGAATCCAGGTCCTCTATGGGTATACAAACAGCTGAACGCTCTTCCGCGGAGGATGCATCTGAAAATCCCATCTACCAGCGACATATGGCGGCCTACAAAGCTGCCGTCCCCTGGATGAAGGGCTCCGTGCTCGAAGTGGGTTGTGGTGAAGGATACGGAATGAAATTGTTGGCCAAACACTGCCAACAGTATTTGGGCATCGACAAATTTCCGGTGCCTAACTTGCATGTACCCCCCAATGCCAGAACCTTACAGATGACGGTTCCTCCTTTGGGGGGCATTAACTCCAATCAATTTGATGCCGTGGTAACCTTCCAAGTCATCGAACATATTGAGGATGATCTTGAATTTCTTAGAGAAATTCATCGGGTCTTGCAACCAGGTGGGGTTTTGATTTTGACAACCCCGAACAAACTCATGTCCCTTACCCGTAACCCCTGGCATGTGAGGGAATACGATCCGGAGGCGATGCGCGAAATTTTGGAATCCGTCTTTGGTCAAGTAGACCTGCGCGGAGTCTTTGGGAATGAAAAGGTCATGGAATACTACCAGAAGAACAAAGAATCTGTTCGCAAATTCACCCGATGGGATTTTTTGAACCTACAATACCGTCTGCCTCGTCGATGGCTTCAAGTCCCTTACGACCTGGCCAATCGGCTTAATCGGCGCAGCTTGGAACAAAAGAATGATCGTTTGGTCAGCCAGATTGGCTCCGACGATTACCCCATTTGCCCATTAAGCCCGCAGGCTTTGGACTATTTTGCGGTATGCACCAAGTAGGTCTTTTCGGAATCCTGCCAATTCATTTGCCTCGATTATTGATAGTTGCCTTAGGCATCTGCCTTCTGTTTGCTTGCCGAAAAGAAACCCCGATGCCGTTCTCTCCTAATCCCGATCCCAAGTACCGTCAATACGGAATTCCATTCCAAAGCATCCCCGCTACCCAAGACATCGTCATGTACGAAGTCAACATGAGGGCCTACAGTCCTGCAGGAAATCTCCAAGGGGTTATCGATCGTTTGGACTCCATCAAACTACTGGGCGTGAATGTATTATGGATCATGCCCCTTCACCCTGTGGGGATTCTTAAGGGTATCAATTCTCCTTATTGCATCAGGGATTACAAGGCCGTTGGAGCCGAATATGGGACCTTAAACGACCTAAGGCGATTGACCGACGCAGCCCATGCCAAGGGGATGGCCGTGATCATGGATTGGGTAGCAAATCACAGCTCCTGGGACCATCCTTGGATTCAAAACGAGGGTTGGCATACCCGCAACGCCCAAGGCCAGGTCGTGCATCCGCCGGGGACCAATTGGTTGGACGTGGCTGATCTGAATTATCAGAATATGGAGATGCGCACAGCCATGCAGGATGCCATGCTGTATTGGTTGTACGAAGCCAATATGGACGGTTACCGCTGCGATTATGCGGACGGGGTGCCCTATGACTTTTGGCAGGATACCTGGTCCCTTGTCCACTCCATTCCAGGACGTCAATGCATCTTGTTTGCGGAAGGAGCCCGACTGGATCATTTCAACGCAGGATTTGACCTGAATTTTGCTTGGTCTTCGTATTCCATTCTCCAACAAGTTTGGCAGGGACAGTCTCCACAGAATTTTCTTAACAACCGATTGATCCAAACCAATTCCTCACCACAGGGAAAGTACTGGTTGCAGTTCACGACCAACCACGACGAATCCGCCTGGGATGCCACGCCCGTCACCCTTTTCGGGGGGGTGAATGGGGCCCTGGCTGCCTCTGCTTTGACCTTGATGAGCGGTGGACCGCATCTGCTCTACGGAAGCCAAGAAGTCGGAACCGCCCAAAATATTCCCTTCTTCTCGCGCTCGGCAATCAACTGGCAAGCCAACCCTGGGATGTTGCGCGCCTACCGCAGCATGATGGCCTTCTACGGTGGCCATGCCGCGGCCAGAAGCGGTATCCTCACCTCCTACCCCCATGCGGACCTTGCCGTAATTCACAAAACCTTTGGATCCGATACCGTGCTGGCCATCATCAATACACGCAACAGGGTCATTGAGTATACAACACCTTCTCAACTTCAAAATTCAAGTTGGCAAAATGGATTCACCTACCCCCTCGTAAATCCGAACACAAATTCGACAATCATCATAGGGAATCGAGTTACTCTTCAACCCTACGAAATTTTGCTTTTACATCAATGAAACGCCGGCTGAAATTTTTCACCAAAGGCAAAAACCTCGTCATTATTACGGCTATTTTTGTGGCCAGTGCATTGATTCTAAATTGGTGGCTAATATTTCGCCAAGACATTCTTGATTCAAAATGGAATTCAATCACTCAAAAAATTGAATCGAAAGGATACCAGCTCAAAAGCGGGAAAGCTAAATTCAGTGGCTTAATATCTGTGGAAATCTCAAATTTCAATCTACAAAGAGGAAAACAACCTATTGCCAAAATTAACAAAATAAAAATTAAGCCCGGAATTATTTCACTTCTTACGGGAAACCCTAAAATCAACTCCCTAGAAATTGATGGAGGCTTCATTACTGGCGTAAGGAAAGAAGGCTATTGTAACTATTGTGAACTTATCGATTCCAAAGAGAGGTCTACACCTGACTCTGCATCCGTTAACAATCCTAGCACACGATATAAGCAAATAGCATCTTTGTTCACTAAATTACCAAATCAAATAAATATCAATAATTTAAGAATAAAGTATCAAAAAGAAAATCGGAATTACAAAGTTTCGATAAACAATTTTGAAAAAAATGACGGAGAAATTGAAGGTCTCGTAGTTTTCAGTGAAGATCATACCACATCCAAATTAAAAATTAAAGGATACGATTTTGGTGATGATTTAACGGGCAAAATTGAACTATATCCATATACCACCCAAGACAATAATCTAAAAGTACCCATTCTTGAAAATATGTTTGGGCTTCAATGCCGTATGGAAAAAGCTACCATTAAACTAAATTCTTTTAGCACCAAGAACCATATTTTATTTTATAATATCGAAGGATCTGCGCAGGGGTTAGAGTTGATGCATCCCAAAATTTCAGAAAATAAAATTATTATATCTAACCTCAGAGGAAATATTAATGGCAAGGTGGGCAAAGGCCTGTTTCAAATTGATAGCACTTCCAATATCCGATTAAACAAACTAAATACCGAAATTTATTCACAGTGGAGGCATGGAAAAAACAATAAAATCTCTTTTCAATTAAAAACCCAAAAAACAAAAGCTGAAAGTTTTATTTCCTCATTGCCTGAAGGGGCTTTTGAAAACCTAAAAGGAATCAAGGCTCGTGGCGAACTTTCATGGTTCCTTAAGTTGGATTTTGATTCCCATCAACCTGAAAAATGTCAATTTTATAGCGAAATGAATGAAGATGATTTTCAAATTACAAGAATGGGGAAAACAAATCTTGCCAAAATGAATCAACCATTCTTGCATACCGTTTCTCAAGACGGTAAACCTATTCGATCCTTCATGGTAGGCCCTACCAATTCAAACTACACTCCAATCGAAGAGATTCCCTTCAGTATGCAACAAGCCGTTATGTACAGTGAAGATGCAGGATTTTACAGTCATAAAGGATTTTATCTGAGTGCTTTCAGAGAAAGCATTGTTCAAAATTTCAAAAAAGGTAAATTCGCGAGAGGGGGTAGTACCATTAGCATGCAGCTCGTAAAAAATGTATTTCTAAATCATCGGAAAACCTTAACAAGAAAAGCCGAAGAAATTTTTATCACATGGATCATAGAAAACAAAAAAATTACCTCCAAAAAGAGGATGATGGAAGTGTATTTAAATGTCATCGAATTCGGAAATAATATTTGGGGTATAGGTGAAGCTTCAAGGCATTATTTTGGCAAACACCCCTCTCAATTAACAAATAAAGAATGTGTATTTATAGCGAGTTTAGTCCCTAGACCTCGAGTTTACCAAAACCTAATTCAAAGCGATGGCACAGTTTCGCCTAACAACTGGAATTTCACAGCCATTCAAAATAGATTTCTTGGAAAAGGGATCTTATCCAAGGACGATACCTCACGGCTTCTTCCGACTTTGAGATTTAAACTTCGTCAAAATTTGACCCCTGAAATAGAGGAAGAAAATCCGGATCAAATAAATTTAGAGATTTTTGAATAGCAAATAAAAAAGATAGCTACCCCCTCCCTCGTTTTCTACTAAGATTTTATTTCATTCTGCCTTTCTATAAGCCATTGCAAAGCCTGCAGCGGCGATATTGCATTAACATCTAGGGACTTAATCGACTTCAGTAATTCAAGGGCTTGCGTATCACCCTCACCCCACAAGGACATTTGCCATGACCCGTCCTTATGAGGTGTTGGCTTTGAAGAAGATTTTTGGGTGGATTCGTCACGCAGGGATTCCAAATGCTCTAACATGGTTTCGGCTTCATGAATGACCGCCGCGGGGACGCCTGCCATCCTGGCAACATGCAATCCAAAACTATGGGAAGAACCTCCGGGTTGGAGGGTACGAAGAAATTCCATACGATCGCCTTGCCTGGATACCGAGACATGGTAATTGGCAATCCGGGGATACTTGTCGGCCATGCGATTCAGTTCGTGGTAATGGGTCGCAAACAAGGTCATCGGCCGATGCCGAGGATGCTCATGCAGATAGGCTGCTATAGCCCATGCCAAACTAATCCCATCGTAGGTCGAAGTTCCTCGCCCAATTTCATCCAATAACAACAAACTACTCCCGGTCATATGGTGCAAAATGGTGGCCATTTCTTGCATTTCCACCATGAACGTGGACTCACCCGCGGCCAAATTATCGGAGGCCCCCACCCGCGTAAACAGCCTATCCACCAGACCCATGCAGGCCTCAGTTGCGGGCACATAACAACCAATTTGCGCCATCACGACCAGAAGGCCCGCTTGCCGAAGCAAGGCTGATTTCCCGGACATGTTGGGTCCTGTAATCATCCATATTTGCTCATGGCCGGGGTCGAGGTTCAAATCATTGGGGATATAGGGCTTGGAATCCGGAAGGATTCGCTCCAATACGGGGTGCCTTAATTGTTTGACCTGAAGTCCAACCGAATCGGTGAAGCGAGGTTGGACATAATTTCGGTCTTTGGCGATTTGAGCAAAACCCAGCAGCACATCCAAGGTTGCCAGGCGCCGTGAAGCCTGCTGAAGGGCCGGCACATGGCTCGCAATTTCTTGAAGCAAGAGCATGTAGGTCTCTTGCTCCAAGGCTTGAATTCGCTGATCGGCTGACAGGTATTTCTCTTCGAAGGCTTTGAGCTCCGGGGTGATGTACCGTTCTGCATTGACCAAGGTTTGTTTGCGGATCCATTCGACGGGCACCTTGTCTTTGTGGGCGTGGGTGACTTCGAGATAAAATCCAAACACTTGGTTGTAACTGATTTTGAGCGATGATATTCTGGTTCTTTGAATCTCTTCTTCGACCATGCGGTTCATGAATCCTTTGGCATTTTCCTTGAGGGCACGGAGCTCGTCCAAATCCTCGCGGTAACCTGGACGGATAGCCCCTCCTTTGGAAAGGATCGCAGGGGCATCCTCATGAAGAACCGACTCGATACACTGAGCAACCATGAGCAGGTCCGGGAATTCAGCCAATATATTTTGCAATGCCTTGGATTCGGGTTCCGAGGATATCCTATCGCGTATGGTTTCTGCAGCCCTGATGCTCAAGGCCAATCGCCATAATTCCCTGGGGCCGCTACGCATAACCCCTACACGGGCTGCCATTCTTTCCATGTCCCCCACCTCAAGCAAATCTGCACGATGACCTTCGGCCTCTGCGTGATGATGCACCGCCCATTCCACCACATGCTGCCGGGCTTCGATGGCTTCACGGTTCCGGAGCGGCATGGCCACCCATTGCCGTAACAACCTGGTCCCCATGGGTGTACAACAAGCATCCAAGGAAACGGCCAGCGAAATGCCGCCGGGCTGTTGGGGCTCAAGCAATTCCAAAGTTCTCACCGTGAAGGGATCCATCCACAACGAATCGGCGGTATCCAATCGGGACAAGCCAAAGAGCGGTAAGGGCCCATCTCTGCGCGTTTCTTGGAGGTAATGCAAGATGGCTCCTGCCGCGATTTGGGCAGCCTCCAAGCCTTCCAAGCCATAACCTTTGACCGAGAGGCTTTGAAATTGCTTCTGCAATCTTCCCAAGGCGCCTTCCCTTTCCCATACCCAATCGTCCAGCCATTGCCAAGGCCATCCGTCACCCAATGCGTCCAGGACCTGGCTTTTCTGCCATTTGTTCCCTAACAATTCCAAGGGTGCATAACGGCGTAACATACTACCAATTTCCTGGAGTGTACCCTGCATGGCTTGGAAGGATCCGGTCGTCACATCACAGAAGGCCAGTCCATAAACCCCCTTGCCGGCCCCATGGAAGGCCGCCAAAAAATTATTCCGCCCATGATCCAGCAAGGAATCGCTGAACGCCACCGCAGGAGAAACCAATTCGGTGACATCCCGTTTGACAATGCCTTTGGCTTGTTTGGGATCTTCCATTTGATCGCAGACCGCCACCCTCAACCCAGCTCGAACCAAACGGGGCAAATACTGGTCCAACGAATGATGGGGGAATCCTGCCAAAGCCATTTCTGCGGCAGCCCCATTCGCCCGCTTGGTCAAGGTGATTCCCAAAACCTTGGAACATTGCACCGCGTCATCCCCAAAGGTTTCATAGAAGTCCCCTACCCTGAACAAGAGCATTGCCCCGGGGTATCGCGCCTTGATCTGCGCGTATTGTTTCATCAACGGGGTTTCGGTGGGGTTCTTGGTGGACATCTCGAATAGCGTCAAATCAGACAATGCTCCACAAAGCAGGCAACGAGCCCACGCCGATGCAGACCACAGGCCGTGAATTAACTTGGAGGCCAAAACCTCTAAATCTCCTCCCTGGCATGCGCCTCAAAAGCATGAATGAACTGAACCGCCCACCCGTGGAACAGTCCAAAAATAACCCCAAAATACCCGTGGTTGCCGTTTTGACTAACCTTCGCAGCCTCCAAAATGTGGGCTCTATTTTCCGATCTGCGGATGCCTTTGGACTTAAGGAAATCATCCTATGCGGTTACACCGGCCGCCCACCTCATCGGGATATTCACAAGGCCGCATTGGGGGCTGAAGAAAGCGTAGCCTGGAGAGCTTGGGATGATCCGCTCGAAGCCCTGGGGCAACTGCGGTCAGAAGGGTATACTTTGGTTGCCGTTGAACAGGCTGAACCCTCGCATTCCTTAGCCGATTGGTCATGGGAGGGGCAAGAACCCTTGGCCTTGGTCTTTGGCAACGAGATGGACGGCTTGGATCCTGCCCTACTCCAAGCCTGTGATTGGGCCTTGGAACTCCCGCAATGGGGATGCAAACACAGCCTCAACGTCTCGGTCTGCGCAGGCATCCTCTTCTGGGAAGCAGCTCGACGAGCAATGTCCGACCTTAGATAAGGTCAAGTTCCGCAAAAGGTGCAATACCCTGCATCCCCCAGGGGTGGTGGCTGGTTAAGCCTCCGCTGCAGTTCGCTTCGTTGATAGGGCTCACGGATGGCTTTCAGAAGCTCATCCCAACCTGCATCGCGATCATGGAAGACCTTTTGGTCCAAAGCATCTTCGACCAGGTGATTGCGTGGGATCATGCTTGGGTTTTGGCTTTGCATCAGGGCCAAAGAAGACAGGCAGGCACCCTCACCGACCCCCTCCAAAAAATGAATCCAACGGGCAACCCAATCCTTCGTCGGGAGATCAAGGGTTGCTTGCATCCTTGTAGATTCCTTGACCTGACCATGGTTGGTAAGTGGCTCCCAATCTTGTTGCATGGCTTGCTGAAGGATTTCTTCCAAATTCAGATAGGCAAGGCCATAATCCGGCCTGGATTCTTCAAGCCAAACCTGCCAATCCGAGACCAGGGAACGGGCCTCTTCGTGGTTTGAATATCGTTGAGGGTCAAGGCCTAATTTCATCCATTGCATGCGCTTCAAGGCCTGCTCCACGCCGGAACGGTATTGTAGCAGCAAATCCTGGGCAATCAACACGGCCCTTCCCTCGTTGCGATCGCCATCCAGCAAAGGCAATAAACAGGATAGGAGTACCCCGGCATTCCATTCCATGATCTCCGACTGACGACCCCAAGCATAGCGCCCGTATTGGTCGATGGAGCTGAACGAACGTTTTAGATCGTAGGCATTCACAAAGGCACAGGGACCCAAATCCAGGGTCATACCCATCAAACTAATGTTATCGGTATTAAGAACCCCGTGCACAAAACCAACCCGCATCCAATGCGCCAAGAGTTCGGCTTGACGTCTGCTCCATTCTTCAAAATAGCATCGAACCGCCTCGGGTTCAAGGGCTCCTACCCCGTAAAGGCTACGCCCCTGCTCAAGGGCTTTGGCCCCGTTCCAAAGTTCCACGCTTCGATTCAAAATCGCCATGACATAGCGTGCATAGTCCTGCGAGCAAAAAGCACGAATTGCGTATTCCAAAGTACCTATGCGGACATGATGCGGAGCTGTTCGCAAAAGCATGCCGCCTCTCTGATCCATTTCCCTCCAAACCTTGTAGGGCGTTTCCAAAACCATCAGGGAACGGGTTGTCGGAACACCCAGCGCATGCAATGCTTCCGTGATGATGAATTCTCTTAGCATCGCATGGAGGGTTGCATAACCGTCTCCACCTCTGGCAAAAGGGGTGGGACCGCTTCCTTTCAGATGTACATCGTAACAAATTCCTAAATCATTTTGCCATTCCCCCAAGAGCTGGGCCCTTCCGTCTCCAAGCATCGTAAAATGCCCGTATTGATGACCGGCATAGGCCATGGCCATAGGGTGGGGGGCGGACTGAATCCACGCCGAAACCGAGCCCATGTCGGCAAGATTCATCCCAAGGCTCATTTCCTCCGCCAATGCCGGGTTGAACGCCGCAATCCTCATTTCTGAGCTATTCGGCTGCGGTAGATCCACCCCTAATCGCCCGGAGGTAAGGGTTTGACCCAAAGCCCGGTAATCACTACGCCAGAAACTCAACGGTATTTGAGGGCTATCCCTAACATAAAATGCCTTGGGGCCATATACCGTGCGGGATTATCCGGCGGAAGGCCTCTGGATCGGGCATCGCGGGGATCCAAATAGGCCGGATCTCGCCAAGAAGAGGGCACAGGGTCTCCGGGCTCCCAGGCCCTTCCGGTTACCGGATTGGGAATGATGGCATTGGCTTGGTTGAGGAGGTTGGTCAATTGCATGGACAATTCCCAGCGGTATGCCCCTCGAAGCCACCATTTGCGAACCGAAAGATCCATCCATTGCTGGCCCTGGCCCAAGGCCGACCATAAGGCCTCCGGACGAGGATCCCTTTCGTAAATAGGCCTACCCGACACCGGCTCTATGCCTTGAAAGGTGAAAGGCGTATAACGCCGACCAGAGCGCAGCACGCCTTCGAGGTACAAGGACCAACAGTTTAACCAGGACTTCCCCCAAAGCCCACGCTTACGGTCCAGGGTGAAAATAACATTACCCTTGATATCGTAAGGGGCATCCCATGCAAGGAAGGTTTCTTTGGTATCCTGGCGATTCCCGGAATTGAGGATGGCCGTCAACGCTTCGCTGGCAGAGGAGCTTTGGCCACGGGCCACCATGTAGGAGGCCGAAACCTGTCCTTGGAACCATTGTCCTATTCTTTTGAAGTAGCCCAATTCCAAACCTCGAATCCGCGCATAATCCGAATTGATTCTCAGGGTTCTGGTCACCTCCCTGCCCGTAAAATCTTTGATTTGAGTAGATGCCGCCGAAATAAAATCGTATTTGTCTTTCCAATAAGCGGTTACAGTGAGCGCATCGTTGGGGGTCAACTGGGTCCTCAACCCCAACTCGTACGAAATATCCATCTCCGGGTTCAAATCCGGATTCCCTACCCTGGCCAACACCGAACGATCCTGGTACAAAGGATTCAAACCCTGGTACAACCAGCTGGGATGCGGCATCACCATTGCATGGTTGTAATTGAAATAAAGCACCTGGTTCTCACGAATCGGGAAAGAGGCTGATAATTTGGGCAATAAGCGGGCCTTGGTACGCATCCCGAATACGGAAAAGGTATGGTCCATGTAGTCCTTGCGGATTTCGTCCCGAATGGGAGAGCGGGCATCTCCTATGGCCCTGTCCACAAAGGTCCCGGGCATCCAATACTCCAAACGCAGTCCGGCCTCAGCAACCAATCCCAGGTACTTAAGTTTGTTGGACAGAAAGAAAGCGCCGCGTTTGGGTTGAACCCTCCATACATCACTGTAATCCCCCAAACGAAAACTCTGAGAGAAAGTCCCATCGGCCAAAGGAATAGGCGCGCCAATCCAAGGCCGAATAATGTCAATCCATTGCAAATCCTGATCCTTGAATTCGGTCCCAAAAATCAGGCGATCACCCCGAGAATTGTAATAATAATTCCCGCTGGCTTTGACCGTGTATTCCAAAACATAGTGGTCATGCCACAAGGTTCCAATGCCGCCATTGTTGTACAAGCCGGGACCCGGGTTCACAAAAACCTGCGAGTCAAGCGGATTAAAATAAGTCACCGGAAAGGTCACAATGGAATTGGGGTCAAATTCCGAATCCACCTCCTTGGGCCTCCAATCACGCCCGTTGGCATCCGCCCGCAATCGAACATAGAGGCGTGATGCGTTCACCGTATAGGAAAATTTCTTGGAGGTGGTATGATTGAGCTGCAGACTTTCGAGGTTGGTATCGTGGGTATAGGTCAGGGCATTGTCTGGTTGCAAGGCAAATTCGAATTGATATCCCGGTAGGAAAGGAGCATCATTCCCAATGATCCGTAACATATTAACGTCCTGGTTGATGGTCAAAGAGCGCAAGTAGGTTCCGCTCAACCTTAGGCCAGGATGAAAAGCATAATCCAATTTGAGCATACCGGCCCATCGGTTATCCTGCATAGGCGAAAAACCAGGGTTGGGATACAAAGAGGATTGGACCTGTTTGGCCGGGGTGCGGAAATATTGGTCATCAAAGCTCCCTTTGAAGGAGGAGAATATTCTCAACGGTTGGGGGAACAGCCCTTTGAGGCTACCGCCCAAGGTGCCTTCCACCACTTGGTTATTCCAAACAGACGACCAAGCCCTGTTAAAGCCAAGCTGGTCTGAACGAGCTGCCAAGGAATAAGCCCAGCGATCCCCCCCCGAACGGGTCTTGGTGCGCACGATGCCCGCCGAACCATCGCCCTGGGTCACATCACCACCCCCTGTAGCGATATCCATACGGTCTATGGAGTTGGTTCCTAAATCAATTCCAAATCCCGTGCCCGCCAAGGGATCCGTCGCCGATGCCCCGTCAATCATGAACGCTGTTTCGTAGGTTCTGCCTCCACGGATGCTCAAACCCTCCGGATTAAGCATAACCCCGGCTTGGGTGTTAAGCACGGATTGCACCGATCGGGTGGGTGCTGCTTCAATGCTCTCCTGGCCCACGCGTTGTTCGGTTTTGGTTTGTTCGAGATCGATCAAGGGCTTATCGCCAACCACCACAACCTCCTGGTCCATGGTCACCGCGGAACGTCGTAATACAATGTTGAGGGAGGCGGGTTTACCTCCTTCAATGCGTACCCCGGTGTATATTTTCTTTTCGTAACCCAGATAAGAAACCTCGACTTGGTATTGCCCCGCGGGTATTCTTGCGATGCTGTACAAGCCGTCTAAATTGGACGAACTTCCTAGGCTACTCCCTTTGATCACCACATTGACCCCAATCAAGGGAATTTTATCGTCGGCATCCGTCACCTTCCCGGACAGGGTTCCTGTAGACCCGGAATTTTGAGCCCGAAGCGAGGAATCTACAGCGCAGTTTAGGCCCCATAGGACCAGAACCAAGCACCCTTGCCGCACCATTAGGCTGCACGTTTCCGCAAAATTGAGGTTTGGCATTGGCCGCTAAAGTTCAGAGAGATTCAGAAAGTTCATGCCGTAGCGAAAATCACCCATGAGCCGTTGTTTGAAGCGCTCGTAAAGTTCGGGATTCAGCATCAAATCCGAGCCCTCCTCCCACTGAACCCAGAGGCAACGCAATCCCCCAGCTTGCTCCAGGAAAGTGGCATAGGCCTGTTCAACCCCTGCTAGGTAATCCGCCGTAATTTCTTGTTCGAACTCACGGCCTCTTTGGCGAATATTACCGAGTAGCCTGCTTGGCGGGCTGCTCAAGTACACCCACAATTGCGGCTGAGGCAGTTGTTGGTTGATGATGGCAAACAATTCTTTGAAGAGCTTGGCTTCTGGTGGTGGCAAGGTCTTGCTTGCAAATATCAAGGATTTATAAAATGAATAGTCCGCCACCATTCCCTCTTGTCGCCAATCCACCAAGTCCATTTCGGCATGCATTTGCCGGTACCGCTCCGCCAAAAAAGCGGTTTCGGTGGAGAAGGCATACCTTTCGGGGTCCTTGTAGAAAGAAGGCAAGAAAGGATTGTCCAGAAATTTCTCGAGCAGCAAAGGCATATTCCAATCCTGGGCCAGACGTG
>VGFN01000012.1 GCA_016868875.1 Bacteroidota bacterium | reverse complement strand
ACCTCCAACAATACCGAGGTCTGGTCCAAGACCCCGAAACTCAACAACAGATAGACAACTATCTACGTCAAATTAATCCTTAAACCAAAACCCTTATGCCTTGCGGTAAAAAAAGAAAACGTCATAAGATGGCAACTCACAAACGCAAAAAGCGTTTGAGAAAAAATCGTCATAAGAAAAAATAATTCCGGCGTAGCCCCATTCGGCTTTACCCCCAACCTTCCTTGGTTTGATTCGAAGTCCGTATAGCCCATGGTATTACCAATGGGCTTTTGGACTTTAAGTATCCTTTGTTTTGCCCACAGGGCTTGAGTCGGATTTCCCTTGTCGTTCTGAGCTATTAGGTCAGGAACAAAAAAACTATAGTTTTGAGTAAATCACTTTTTGTCAGCCATTCGTGTCAAGGCTTTGTTTTTGCCATGACCGAGAACCGCCGTCTTATCGAATACGGCGAGGAAACCAACGAGAAAGCCTTCCAAGTTGGAGACATTTATTGGGGCGAGGTCCGAAAAATCAATCCTTCACTCAATGCATGCTTCGTGGACGTGGGCGATGAGAAAGACGGATTCCTTCATTATTTAGATTTGGGAGAACAGTTCGGAACCATGCGCAAATACTTGGCCGAATTAAGTTTAGGCAAGCGCAAACCCGGAATGCTTCAACACTTCGACAGGGTAGAGGCTTTGCCCAAAGATGGGCAAATCGGAACATACCTCCAAAAAGGCGACCGCATCCCTGTCCAGATTACCAAGGAACCCATCAACTCCAAAGGTCCCAGGGTTACCGCATCCTTGTCCCTAGCTGGAAGGTTTTGTGTGGTGCTTCCCATGGATAGCGGCGTTTCCGTCTCCAGGAAGATTTCTGATGCCGAAGAGAAAAAACGCCTGAAACAAATTGCCGCTCAAGGTCTTCCACGCAATTTTGGGGTCATCATTCGTACTGCTGCCGTAGGTGCCGGTGCCGACGAGATTCAGAGCGATATCCGGGACTTGGTGGACAAGTGGAAAGAAATTAGCCGCAAGTTGGTTGCCGCCAAACCCAGGGACCTCATTAACAAAGAAATAACAAGAGTAACTGGATTACTTAGGGATCTACTTAGCGACCAATTTGACCAAATTCAAGTAGATCACCCCGGAATGGCCGAACAGCTCAAAGAATATATCCATGGCATTGCTCCCGATAAGGTTAATTTGGTCCAGGTTTACAAGGGTAAAGTGAATATGTTCGAGCACTATGGTCTCGACAAACAAATCAAAGGTTCCTTTGGCACCACCGTTACCATGCCAGGGGGAATCTACCTAGTGATCGAACACACGGAGGCCCTGCATGTCATCGACGTCAACAGCGGGAACCGATCCAAGAAAGACGCGGACCAGCAAGAACATGCCCTGCAAACGAACCTTGACGCGGCAGAAGAAATCGCAAGGCAGCTCCGACTGCGGGACATGGGTGGGATCATTGTCATCGATTTCATCGATTTACGATCAGCGGAACAACGCAAGGCACTCCTGGACAAAATGATTCATCTCATGTCCACGGACCGAGCAAAACATCATATTCTGCCAATGTCGAAATTCGGCCTGATGGAAATTACCCGGCAAAGGGTAAGACCCGCTGTTCAAATTTCAACCCAAGAACATTGCCCGGCTTGCAACGGGACCGGTAAAACAGGGCCAAGCCTGCTGATCACCGACCAAATGGAAAGCCGATTGGATTATTTGTTGCAGAAAAACGGTGAATCCAAAATCACCGTCGTTGCTCACCCCCATTTGGCCGCCTATTGCAAGGCTGGTTGGCCTTCGCTTCAAATGAAATGGTGGTTGAAATACCGCAAATGGATTCGCATTCAGGCTGATAACCAAAGGCTCATGGGGGAATATCGCTTACTCAACAGCAAAGGCGAAAACATCCCCCTTTAGCGAGAACATCCCGTTCTAGCGAGAACATCTCCCTCCAACGAGAACTCCCCCTTAGTCATGTTCACACCAAGGATCTCCTCCACCCTCTCCCGAAACTTCTGGAACTCACCCGCAGGACCGGAGGCATTTGGTGTCGCTTGAATTCGCAGCGCTTCATCATGTCCATAACACGACGAACCAAATCAGGGTCGTGACCTTTCAGCATCAAACCCTCTTCATCCAGACCACCTTCAACGCGATCCATCAAGATTGCATCCAACATAGGGTAAGGCGGCAAGGAGTCAGAATCCAATTGACCAGGCCGAAGCTCCGCACTAGGGGCGGCCTCAAGGATACTCGAAGGAACCCATTCCCTATCAGAATTCCAGGAATTTGCCAACGCATAAACCTGTGTTTTATACAAATCCCCAATCACGGACAGGCCCCCTCCCATGTCTCCGTACAAAGTGCTGTATCCCACAGCGGCCTCACTTTTGTTACTTGAATTCAACCACATCGCGCCATATTGGTTGGAATAGGCCATCAGGAACAACGCCCTCATCCTAGGCTGTATATTTTCTTCCGTCAAGCCCGTAGGCGGCGTTTTCCATTGCGCATGGAGAGTCCCCATAACGGCTCTAAAACCTTCTTCAATAGGCAAAATTTGATAAGTGACCTCGTGAAGACGACATAAGGCAACACCATCCGCCACCGAGCGCTCCGATGAATAGCCCGAAGGCATCAACAATGCCGTAACATTTTCAGAACCAAGGGCCATCACCGCCAAACAGAGGACTACTGCCGAATCCACGCCCCCTGAAAGGCCGATCACCACCTTCTTGCCACCCGTCATTGCTAGATAATCCCGGATGCCCAGGCAAAGGGCCTTGGTGATTTCATTCGCATCAAAATGATCACCTAAGATGATCACGTTGGAGCCTTGAGTTGGATTTAACAAATCCTTGCTCATCGTTAAATCCTTGCCGAAGCTGCTGCAAACAAAAGTTTTAAGATGCTGATGGGTGTTGGCATCCCACAGAGCAAAACCCTGCTCAAATTTGGGACAAAGCTCTTGGACCGCCTTGTTGGGATGGGCAACGGATGTTCCCCCATCAAAGATGAGGTCAGCACGAGCGCCAACCTGATTCACGTAAACTACCGGAATACCGCAACGAGTGGCCGTGGACTGCAAGACATGAGTCCTGCGCGGTATACCTTGAATGGAATAAGGCGATGCGGCTATATTCAATATAAAATCAACCGATGAACCGGCATTGTCTAATGCCAATTGGACAGGATCCGTGGGGTATTTAACGTCAGCATCCCTCGCCCACAAATCCTCGCAAATACTCAGCAAGAATTTCTTTCCATTATGCTCCAATACCCTGCATTGATCCCCTGACTGGAAATAACGTGATTCATCAAAAACGTCGTAATTGGGTAATAACACTTTACGCCCAACAATCGACCACCCTTGATCGGATACCCAATACGCTGCATTATAAACCTTCCCATCTTCCCAAGATGGCGCACCAATCAAAGAGGGAATCTTTACGCGATTCACCATCTCATCCAAAGCTATGCGACACGTTTCTCGTAATGTCTCATCCCGTAACAAATCCATAGGTGGGTATCCAATCAGACTTAGCTCCGGGAAAACCGCCAAGGTTGCTCCATATTCGGCCGCAGCGTTAGCCGCCTCCAGCATGGAATCCGCATTGAACCGCACCTCTCCTATCCTGGGCGCAAATTGAACCAAACCTAAACGCATCTCAGAAGGTTAGATACGCTGAAAACTGCATGGATTGCAATCTCCCTTTGAAATAATCGCCACGAAAAACTTGGGACATAGGATAATCGTATCGTAGCCCGGTGCTCAGCCTCATTGCCGATGTCAAGGGAAATTCCCAACCCAGCCCAATTCCCAGCCATGCAGAAAATAAAGCCACTCGATCATCCTGATCTACCGGTGACCCCGGAACGTTGGTCACACGGTACGTTTCCGTAGAAGGATCAAAAAAATCACCTGCCTCATATCCAATAAGTTCTTGTCCTTCAAAGCAAGCCCCTACCTTGGTATTCCACGTAGTGGTTAATCCAAAGAGCGCATAGGGTGCCGATTGAGTTGAACTCTGAGCCCCACCCAACCGTAACATCAACGGAATTTCCAGGCCTTGGGTCCGGTATTGATAACGAATATCACGCAATACAGTATCCATATCCATTCCTCGAATTTGGTATCGAAAAGAATCCACCATCACGTTGAATACATTTCCTCGCAACAACACACCGGTCAGGAAGGCATAACGAGGCGCTAAGGAATATGCTGCATTCAAGCCTATTGACCAACCCAATCCCGCCTGCCCAGGCTGAATTTGACGATTATCCGAGGAAATCCAACTTGGTTGCAGGGAGGCTTGAAGCCCCATTCTCAACGATGACCAACCCGGATCCGACTTGGTCTGCGCAACGATCCGATCAGGTCCTAAGGCAACACCTAAGAAGAACAAAGCGAATAAGCAATGACTCCATGACCTATGCCAAGCACTGCGAACGAATGAAAGGCCTTGCAAGAATATGTAGATTAGAAACTTCATTAATTTTGGAATTAAGATGAAACATGACTCAGAACTACAGAAGCCCAATTATTGGAACAAAATTAAACCCTTTGCCCTACTAATCGCCGCCACCATCCTCTTGGCAGGCCTAGGATTGGTCTGGACCCAAGGCCTTCCCTGTTTAGGCAAGAACCAAAGCCATCTACTCCCTCTAAGTGAGCCTTTGAAGACTCCTTGGAGAGCATTTTACGCCGAGCAGCGTATCGGTGCGGAAGAATCGTTCGATAATTGGGCACAACGCGTCCAACGACCCCAACCCGGCGATTGGAACTTTTGGTTAACACAGCTTCAAGGTCTGGACCCGGAGGTGGCTTACCCATTGCTGAAAAGCCCGCATGTAGACAGTCTTGTCCTGGATGTATCGAAACTTTGGGACTCGGATCTTCCTGAAATCAAAAACGCAAAAACCACCCTCTTCGAAGTCATTTCGCGTTACCAATCTCTTCAGAAATACACCGATACCTCCTCCCTGACGAATACATCCAACGTCAGGAAATCCTTTGCAATCATCGGGATGGTAGGACTTTTTCAGTATCAAACGGCATTAACCGACTCCTCCCTTTGGTTAGGCCTTGATATGTTTATGGATGAAGATTACCGGTATTATCCCGGCGTTGAGCACCTTTATGAATACCAAAGAAGGCGCACCGCACCTCGATACATGCCCGTATCGGTGGCCCGTACCCTTGCCGAGGACTGGGTTCGTGAAAACCTGAACATTGTATCCAAGAATGAAGCTATTTTGCTTGATCAAATCCTACGAGAGGGCCAAACCTTGGCCTGTATGCGGTGGTTGCTTCCTGAAACTCATGATACTTTGCTTTTGGGTTACAGTGCTGCACAATGGAAATGGATCAAGAATAATCAGGATCAAGTTTGGCGAGATTTGGTAAGCCAAGATTTGTTGTTTTCAGGAGACCCCGCCACCCTTTCACGCTACCTAAATGATGGCCCATTCAGCTCGGGCTACCCCCAACAAAGCCCTCCAGCCTTGGGCTTGTTCATAGGCGATGCGGTCGTTCAAAAATGGATTCAAAGCGATAGTAAAGCTAGAGACCTCTCACCTTGGACCTTGCTCTTGAAAAACAGGGATCTCCCATCAACCCAAATTTTAAAAAAATCCGGATACAAAGGGCGATGAAAGGGATCTATCGATTCACTTCCACGAATCGTTCAATATCCTCGCGCTTTCCGAGAAGCACCATATAATCAGAGGCATACAGCATGGTATCGGCCCCCGGGACCCCCAAAATATGGTACTCCACTTTATGCGATCCATCCTCCACGGCGATTTCGTAAGCTCTTCTTAGAGTAATCAAATTGAGTTTGTACTTGGAACGTAGTTCGATTTCCAAAACCGTTTTGTTGCATATACCCGCTGGCGTTTTAACCTCTACAATCTGGTAGTCGTCTGGGAGTTGGAAAACGTTGACCAGGTTGGGATTGAGCAAGCGGCCGGCCACCGATATTCCTACTTCATCCTCAGGGGATAGGATTTCAGTAACACCAAGTTTCTCCAAAACTCTACGCTGCTGCTCGGTAGAAGCCCTGGCAATGATGCGTTTGACGCCTAACTCAATAAGTGTTACAGTGGTAAGCAAAAGGCCTTCAAAGTCCTGTCCAATGGCCACAACCACAGCGTCCAAATCCTGTATACTTTGTTCGCGTAACAGTTTAATGTTGGTTGCATCCATATGCACGGCATACGCCACATCATCCCTAAGGGCGTCAATGGCATGGGCATCGTTATCCATCACAATGACCTCGGCACCACGCTGTGCCAAAGTACGGGCGATGGTCGTCCCAAAACGACCGAGGCCAATTACGCCGAAACGGTTTTCCATGATAAAATATTTTCGATATGAGAAGCAATTACGTTAAGGGCCCTTTCAAAGCCATGAATATTGGTGATGATTAAATCGCTGGAATCACGGTACGGTTCCAGGTAGGCTTTGTAAGCCGGGGCCACATGATGATCCCATTGGTAGCGAACCACCTCTTCTGGATAACCACGCTCGCGGTAATCCCTTTCGATGCGTCTGGATAGCATGAGATCCTGAGGAGCATCAATGAAAATACGCAAATCCAACATCTCGGCAATTTCCCTGTAATGAAAAACGAATAAACCCTCCATGATAATCACCGGCGCCGGCGCCAAAATATGCTCCTCAGGCTCGGCATCCGGACGGTTGAACGTGTACTCCCTGATGTTCACGGGCCGGCCCTCGATCAAGGACCTCAAATCGGCCAAACAACGCTGATGATCCAAGGAGGTGGGCAAGTCAAAATTGACTTCCCCCTGCTCGTCCCTGGCCTGCAGGTGAAGGGGATGGTAATAATGGTCTTGAGAAATCACACAGAGCTGTTCCAAGGAAAACCTGGTGGCTAGCTCCTTAATCAAGGTGGTTTTGCCCGAGGCCGAGCCACCTACAATTCCGATGAGGTAGGGAATTTGGGGACGTTGACCGCGAACCATGCGACAAAACTAAACTACGTAGACCCAATTCAACCCCTGTCCTTCAGGCAAGGGGGGGCATTCATTGCCTGGGCTTGAAGACCCCGAAGGGCACAATGCATTCTTCCATGGAAATCCCGCCGTGCTGGAAGCTGTTTCGGTACAATCCCGCGTAGTGATGAAAATTGTTTGGATAGCAGAAAAATTGGTCCGAACCGGCCAATGCATAGGTGGAATTCAGATGTTTACGCGGCAATTGCACCTTCTCGGGATTTCGGATACTGAAAATGGAATCCTCTTGAACCTGAAGGTTCCGTCCTTCTTTGTAACGGAGATTGGTGGACATTTCCCTATCCCCGCTGATCCGCACGGGGTCTTCCACCTTGACCATTCCATGATCCGTGGTCAGCACCATCGTATAACCCCTTGATGCTGCAATTTCCAGGTATTCGAGCAAGGGAGAATGTTCCAACCAAGATCGCGTGATGGAACGATAAGCGGCCTCGTCCTCCGCCAGCTCTTTGATAATGTTCATTTCCGAACGAGCATGACTTAACATATCCACAAAATTGTAGACCACGACCTCGAGGGGGTTGTTCATTGCAGAACCCACGCCATCCAACATGGCCTTGGCTTGGTAGAGGGAAGTTATTTTCTGATAATGGAATGAAATGTTGCGGCCATTCCGCTTCAACCATTCCCCTAAGAAGAAGGCTTCGTGCATGTTATGACTACCCTCCTCATCCTCCGACCACCATCGATCCGGGTAGCGTCGAACAATTTCTGCCGGCGGCATTCCAGCGAACAATGCATTTCTTGCGTATTCTGTGCTGGTCGGCAAAATGGAATAATAGGTTGAGGTGTCTGTGTTTTTGTAGAAGGGCGAGAGGATGGACTCAATGACCTTGTACTGATCCAATCGAAAATTATCAATGAGAAGGAACAAAACTTTGGCATTCTGGTCCAACAACGGAAGCAGTTTTTTTTGCAACAATTGATGGGAAAGTATAGGGGAAGTGGTCGCTCCTGCTTGGTACCAGGCTTCGTAATTTGATTTGATGAAACGTACAAATAACCTATTGGCCTCAGCTTTTTGCATAGCAAACACCTCTTTCATCCCCGAATCACCCGACTCTTCCAGATTCAAATCCCATTTGACCAATCGCTCATAGAGTTCCGCCCATTGCACGGCGGTCAATGGATCGGACATGCTCATGCCCAAGACCCCAAAGTCTTCCCGGTAGGCCGCCGTGGTCTTCTCAGCGATAAGCCGTTTATGGTCCGTGATTTTGATGATGGCCGAAAGCAATTGCTTGGGGTGAACCGGCTTGATGAGGTAATCGGCAATTTTGGATCCTATAGCCTCTTGCATCAGCATTTCCTCTTCGCTTTTGGTCACCATAACCACCGGCAATAGGGGATATTGGTCTTTGAGTCTGGAAAGCACCTCCAATCCGCTCAAACCGGGCATATTCTCATCCAACAAAACGACGTCATAGTCGCTCAGCCCAGCCTGTCGAATCGCTTCGGCCCCGTGATTGACCGGTGTAACTTTGTATCCCTTACCTTCCAAAAATGAAACATGCGGCGCTAAAAGATCGATTTCATCGTCTGCCCACAAGATTGAAATGCCGTTCATCGCGTTGATTTATTTCCCCTAACGTACAATACCGTAATTGTAGTCTAAATTACCCTCTTTTCTATGGGCCATTCACATCTTACTAACAAAATCCTCAACGACCCCCTCTACGGGTTCATTCGGTTGGAGTCGCCGTTGATTCTGAATTTGCTTGATCATCCCTTGCTTCAAAGATTACGGTATATCCGACAATTGGGGATGACCTATTTGGTGTATCCCGGAGCCACGCATTCTAGATTAGCCCATGCGCTCGGAGCCATGCACCTAATGCAGAACGCCTTGGACATTCTTCAACACAAGGGCTACGGTTTGAGCCCGGATGATCGCTTGGGGGCCTTGGGCGCCATCTTGCTGCACGACCTGGGGCATGCACCATTTTCCCACGCCCTGGAAGGATTTCTTATCCAAGACATGCCCCACGAAGAAATTTCTTTGCTCCTAATGCAGGATCTCAATCAAGCGATGGACGGAGCTTTGGACACGGCCATAGACATCTTCACGAACCGGCATGAATTGCCGTTCTTACATGAATTGGTGAGCTCACAATTGGATATGGACCGATTGGACTACCTAAGCCGGGATAGTTTTTTCACGGGGGTTACCGAAGGGGTTATTGGTGTGGACCGAATTCTTCAAATGTTGGACGTTCATCAGGGGAAATTGGTGGTTGAGCGCAAAGGCGTTTACAGCATAGAGAAATATTTGATGGCCAGGAATTTGATGTATTGGCAGGTCTATCTGCACAAAACCGTGCTCTCCGCCGAATACCTGATGGGACATATTATCCGCCGGGCAAGAGAATGTCGTTTGGCCGGCCTGCCCATTCAAATTTCAGGAGATCTTGCCATGTTCCTGGACAGTCCGCCCAATGCAGATGATTTTCGCAACAATCCAGAGCTTCGAACTTCCTATGCGCGTTTGGACGATGCCGAAATTATGGTTCATTTGAAGGCATGGGCCAGGTCATCCGAACCCTTGTTGCAACACCTCTGTGGGCAATTGATGCAACGGAGGCTTTCCATGGTAACCTTCAGCACGGAAAAGCCTGACCCGCAACGAATTCAAATGGCGGGACAGGCCGAGGCCCGCCGTTTGGGTCTTGAGGATGAGGCCATCCCCTATTTGGCCCATGCAGGCATAGTACAGAATGCGGTTTACAACCCCGAACATCAACCCATCATCATCCGAGATCGCCAAGGCAAAACCCAAGGCCTGGAGGCCCTCAAAGACCATGCCTACTGCGTGGATTTGTTGGCTGAGCGAACTCAATACGCCCAATATCTTCCCAAATAGACCTAAACCGCCTTCCAACCGCTTTATAAGGATTAACCTTGGGCAAGGTGTCATGCCATCCTTTATGGGAGGCCCAACCTAGGGCAATTATGCTGATATTTGCCGAATTATGATGGAATTGCAATGCAAGGAAATCGCTGCCATGGTGGGCGGGGTATGCCTTGGGGATGAGAGCCGCTTGATCCACAGCCCGGCCAAGATTGAAGATGCAGGAGCCCACCAGATTTCTTTCCTTGCCAATCCCAAATACTTGGTTCACTTGGATCAATGCCGAGCTGGAGCGCTCATTGTGGACCAACACCTGGAATTGCCCTTCATACCCTCTCAAACCACCATCATCAAGGTTACTGACGCCTATTCTTCCTTTGGCCTCATCCTCCAGGCCTTTCAAAGCGAACCCGTTTACCATGCCGGAGTACATCCCCAGTCCACAGTGGATCCTACCGCCGTCCTTGGAGACAATGTAGGCATAGGCCCTTACTCGGTTGTTTCCCCCAAAGCCCAGATTGGTGCAGGTTGCCGAATTGCCTCGCAAGTCTACCTTGGTTCCGGGGTTCGCATCGGTGAAAACTGCATTTTGCATCCCGGGGTTCGCATTTTGGATGGCTGCCAAATTGGAGACCGCTGCGTTCTGTACGCCAATGCGGTAATCGGATCGGATGGATTCGGCTATGCACCCGACAAAGACCATGTTTACGCCAAGATTCCTCAAACAGGAATCGTGATTTTGGGCAATGACGTCGAGGTCGGCGCCAATGCAACAATAGACCGGGCCACCATGGGCGCTACCACGGTCGGTGATGGTTGCAAAATTGACAACCTTGTTCACTTGGCTCATAACGTTGAATTGGGAGCCCATTCGGTAATTGCGGCACAAACTGGGATTTCAGGGAGCACCAAAATTGGAGAAAAATGTGTTTTTGGGGGGCAAGTTGGTGTTGCAGGCCATATCCAAATCGCCCCCGGTTCTCAAATTGGAGGTCAAACCGGAGTTACGCACACGATTGAAGATGCCAACCGTAAATGGAACGGGACCCCGATTATGCCTTATATGGATAACCAAAGGTCCAACGCTTTGTTTCGGAAACTTCCCCAACTGGAATCTGACCTCCTCGCCGAAATTCAATCCTTGAAAGAGGCCTACTCAAGCCTGGCCCGAGAATTCGAAAAGGCCAAAGCTCAACAAGCCTAACGGCTTCTCCTTCATGAAAAATTCTGAAACTATCTTTCAAAAGACAATTGCTCATCCTGTTTCGATGGAGGGTGTGGGATTGCATAGCGGATCGCCTGTTGTTCTACGTTTTATTCCTGCCCCTGAAGATACCGGATTCGTTTTTAGGAGAACCGACTTGAACCCCGCCGTGGACATTCCCGCTTTGGCAGAGTATGTTGTCGAAACCAGCCGAGGAACCACCCTGGGATTGGGAGAGGCCAAAGTCCTGACGGTAGAACATGCCCTTGCCGCCCTCACCGCCATGGACTTGGATAATATTATTGTGGAACTCAATTCGCCTGAACTCCCCATTGCCGATGGTAGCGCCTTGCCCTTCATGGAAACCCTGCAGAAAGCAGGACTTGCTGAGCAAAAAGCACCTAGGCAATATTTTGAGCTGACGGAGCATTTTCACTTTGAAGATGAGCTCAAAGGTACCGAAATAGACCTCTTACCGGATTCAGATTATCGTGTCTCCGTTCTTATTGATTTTGACTCCAAAGCCCTCGGCAGACAACATGCTAGGATGGACTCCCTGTCAACCTTTGCCAAAGAAATTGCCCCGTGCAGAACATTTTGTTTCCTGCATGAACTTGAGACCATGTACAACCACAAGCTCATTCAGGGCGGGGATCTTAACAATGCCCTTGTTTTCATTGAAAACCCTGTAGCCGAGGAACATTGGGATAATCTTCGCACCATGTTTGGGCATCCGAATCTCCAATTTCAAAATGCCGGGGTTCTTAACCATAAGGATTTGTATTTCGACAATGAACCGGCGCGCCATAAACTCCTTGATGTGGTTGGCGATTTCACGCTGATTGGACGCAAGTTGAAAGCCCATGCCATTGCTCACAAGCCCGGTCATAGCTCCAACGCAGCATTTGCTTTGGCCTTCCGAAAATTCGTCCTTGCTCAGGAGAAGCCCAGTAAGCCTAGGTCCAAACCTTTCAATTTACCTACCGAAACGGTCTTTGACTCCACCCAGATCATGCAGTTTCTGCCGCATCGCTACCCCTTTCTTTTGGTGGACAAAATCGTTGAAATTTCAGACCAACACGTCGTCGGCATCAAAAACGTTAGCATTAACGAGGGCTTCTTCCAAGGTCATTTCCCAGGCAATCCGGTCATGCCCGGTGTGCTGACCATTGAAGCCTTGGCCCAAGCGGGAGGGGTTTTGTGCCTCAACCTTATGGATGACCCGGGGGGTTATTGGACCTATTTCACCCGCATTGACAAAGTAAAATTCAAGGGAAAAGTCCTCCCCGGAGATACTTTGGTGCTCCGACTAAAACTCATTGAGCCCATTAGGCGTGGAATTTGCCGAATGGAGGCACAAGCCTACGTGCAAGACCAGAAGGTTGTTGAAGCAGAATTGATGGCCCAGTTGGTTAAGAAATCATGAGCAAACTCGCCAACATAGACCCCAAAGCGCGAATTGGTCAGGGCACCGTCATTTCTCCTTTTGTGACCATCGAAGAAGATGTGATCATTGGCGACCGTTGTTGGTTAGGGCCAGGGTGCACCATCATGAAAGGGGCTCGGATTGGAGATGCTGTGCAAATTTTTCCAGGAGCTGTCATTTCTGCCCCTCCACAGGACCTGAAATACCGTGGCGAACCCACCTTAACCCGGATCGGCGATCGCAGCGTTATCCGAGAATGTGTGACCATCAACCGAGGCACCACCGATCGCAACGAAACCGTTGTGGGTCGAGACTGCCTGCTCATGGCCTATACCCACGTTGCCCACGATTGCTTGCTGGGTGACCATGTCATTATGGCTAATTTGGCCACCTTGGCGGGGCATATTACCGTCCATAATTGGGCCATATTGGAGGGATTGGTTGCAGTGCAGCAGTTTCTAACCATCGGCGAACACAGCTTTGTAGGAGGTGGATCCCTAGTCCGCAAAGATGTTCCACCCTTTGTAAAATGCGCCAAGGACCCCCTATCTTTTGCCGGGGTCAACGTGATTGGACTCCGTCGCAGGGGTTTCAAAGAAGATGAGATTCGATTGATTGAAGACGTGTATCGCGTAATTTATGTTCGAGGCTATAACATTACCCGAGCTATTGAACAAGTCGAAGTGGATATCGCGCCTTCCAAACTTAGAGATCGAATTTTGCAATTCATTCGGCATTCCAGTGTAGGAGTGATTCGTGGAATGATTGAATAATACAGCATTCGTTTTTCATGCCTGTTTGTCAGCTTGAATCCATAGGCAAGCAATTCCGTGGTCAATGGCTCTTCCAAAATCTTAACACAAGAATTGAGCCGGGTACCGGCCTTGCCATCACCGGTCCCAACGGAAGCGGGAAATCGACCTTGTTGCTTTGCCTCGCCGAGCTGGTACGTCCTGACTTGGGACAGGTGCAATGGAGCGAACCACCCAAAGGCCGGCCTGCCCTGGCCGCTCCGAGCATGGAGCTTCCCGGTGAATTTACGTTGAGGGAATTGCTTGATTTCCATTTTGGTCTTAACCCTATCCTTGCAGGCTTCGATCCGTTCCTCGAACTTGAAGCATCGGGCCTTAGAGCCTCTTCATCGCTGCAAATTCGTCATTTCAGTTCTGGCATGACCCAGAAATTGCGATTGGTTCTGGCCCTTCTCAGCGATTCTTCCCTACTGCTTCTAGACGAACCCCATAATCATCTGGATGCGCATGGCCAAACCTGGTTTCAAGCCCTTTTGCCCATGGTTTCCCAAAATCGATGTTTGGTCATCGCCTCCAATGACCCAGTGGAATATTCCCGTTGTGGTAAAGTCTTGGTCTTGCAAGGCCACAACGGTTAATTCGTTTTGGTTTCAGCGAATTCGAACCAAGGCTCCCGTTGAATTCCTGGTGATCCAGCCTTTGGTTTCCAATTCAAAGATTGCGCATACAAATCCTGGATAATCCCCGGGGTATGATTCCCAAAGCAATTCGGATGCAAGGGGTTCGTGCAATTCCATAGACGAAATCAATTGAGCGGCACCGATGCCCAAATGTTGAACAGTGATGTTGGACTCATGGTCACCGTGGATCAAGGGTGTGTCTTGAGCCGTTTGGGTAGGTCCCTGCATTCGGATATCTTCAAGACCGGGTCCCCTAACAGGCCACTTCATCAGGGTTGCTAAATCATATGGTGAACAGGTCATCAAGGCTTGACCTTCCATGATCATTTGCAAACATCCGCGGGAATTTTGGTCGGTCACCCTGCCCGGAAAGGCCAAAACATGGCGTCCGTATTCCTGAGCAAAACGGGCGGTAATCAGGGCTCCACCGCGGGCTGCTGCCTCCGCAACCAAAGTCCCTGAACATATCCCGGCGATAATACGATTCCTGCTCGCGAACAAACGAGCATCGGCAGATTGGTATGCCGGAGACTCGCTGATTAAGGCTCCGTCCCGCAAAATTCTGGAGGCCAGGCCCCGATTTTGGGCGGGATATACCGAAGCCAATCCATTGGCCATAACACCCAAGGTCACCATACCGCATTCAAGGGCCAATTGGTGGGCATGGGAATCCACACCTCGAGCCAATCCACTAACCACTATAAGCTTATGAGCCGAATCTTGCCAACCTTTCGAGAGCTCCTCCATGAACTGACGCAGGATATAGGCCCCGTACGAACTCATGTTACGGGTACCCACCACCGCCAAACTGTACTCGTATTGGGTTGGCAATGCGCCCTTCACATAGAGCAAAAGCGGCGCATTGGTGCAGTCCTTGAGTTGAGTTGGGTAATCTTCTGCATGCAGGTCCACCCATCGTATGCCTTCACCTTGGCTGATCTCCCATTCTCTTCGGAAGAAAGCCAGGTTGTTTTGCAAAATTCGGCCGTCTTTGTCTTTGTTCATGGCCGAGGCCAATCGCTTCCCCCAAGGCCCCATGGCAGCCAAATGATCGGCTTCAGCCCCTAACATCAACTCTATCCAATTCGGTGATGCAGGCTGCGCTTTCTCTTGTGATTTCTGTGACCCATGAGCTGTTTCCCAAGGATTTTGAACCGAGGCCATGTCTGCCAGCACCTTACGAATGGTGACCGGCCCAACCCCAGGCAGAGTGGCCTTTGCCATGAGTTCAATGACCGTTTCCTTTTTCATGCCTTTTATGGCTAAATTCGGTTTTTCAAGACCGGCCTTGTTTGCGTTAATTCGACATTCCTTTGGGGTGATCCTCTTTGCTTTGATGATCCATCCCGTCCCTATGCAGGGACAGGCAAGTACCCCCCCAACTTCGGTTAACCTGCCCACCCGCGATACCGTCTGGAATGCCAACCTCAAGGTTTTGCAACCGGTGGTGGTGACCACATCCCGCATGATCCAACGACCGGAACGATCTACCGCCAGTTTGGGGCTCCTTACCCGCCAAGATGCCGAAACCTTTAACAGCCTCACCCCCGAAGATGCCTTGAATCGGATGTCCGGGGTTTACAGTCTTCGGGGCCAATTGAGTATCCGGGGTAGCGGGGGATTTACCCTCAACGCCGGTAGCCGGGCCTTGATGCTTTTGGACGGGTTACCGCTCCTATCCGCCGATGCAGCCGAAGTCCACTGGAAATTACTACCCACCGAACAACTGGAACAAATCGAAGTCCTCAAGACCGCAGGTTCTGCCCTCTACGGTTCATCGGCCTTGGGCGGGGTAGTTCATTTTCGTACCCGCCGCCCGGGCTCGGAACCCTTGCATGTCATTAGCGGATTCAGTGGAATCTACGCCGAGCCACCGACCTTTCATCGGAACCCCTGGGGTCGTTCGAATTACCCGACCATGAACGGCTTATCGTATTTGCATAGCGCTCGCTACGGAAACACCGAGGTGTCGGGAAGTTTTCAAGCCGTTGCAGACCAAGGCTTTAGGATAGGCGAAACCAGCAAAAGACTGCGCGGCGGCTTGAACCTGCGACAAAACTTGGGGCGCGGTTGGTCGGCTGGTTTAGCCGGTCATTTTTTGATTGATTCCATGCGCTTGTTTTCCATTTGGAAAAGCGATACCGATGCCTTCGTACCTGCGGTCGGCTCCACCAATCCACAAATCAACCGACGCTGGCTTTTGGATCCCTCCATCATGTACCTCGGTGCTCGCTTTCAATTCCGGTGGTTGAACCGGTATTATTACTCCTACAATAATTTTAACAACGAAGATTTTGCTTTGGCCCTGATGGCCTACAGCGAACCAACCTTGCGTTGGATTCTTCCTTCCCAGAACCTATCCGTGATGGTTGGGGCGGTTATCCAGCAGAATACCATCGATTCCAAGAATCTTTACCGCCAACAAGGATCTTCGCAGCAAGCCCTCTACGCCCAAGCCGATTATCAAGAAAATCGCTGGACATGGGGGGCCGGAATGCGTATGGAGCGTTATGTTACGAACGGGCTGGAACGCCTTACCCTACCTCAAATCCGAACTTCCCTGAATTACCACCTCTTTGCGCCTTCAACTTCTTCGGATACCATGGTGGTGGAAATTATGCCGTTGCGGGTGGACCCCTTGCCGGATGCGGCCCGAGGTGGATTCCTGCGGGCCTCTATCGGCCAAGGCTTTCGTTTACCCAGCATTGCTGAACTTTATTCCAATTCCAAAATCGGCGGGGTACGAATTCTGGGGGATAGCACCTTGAACGCCGAAGAAAGTTGGTCTGCCGAAGTGGGTTATCTGCATCGATTTGGACGTAGTACTTGGCAACCCGAACTGGACCTGGCCCTGTTCCACTCCTTTTACCGCAACCTGGTCGAATTTAATTTTGAAGTTTCCCTGCCGGCCGTTTACGATGCCCAAGATTCAGCGTGGTTCAATGACCCCAACCTCAGTACCGAGGAGAAAAATTCACGGTTATTTCAAAAATACGCGCGATTTAAACCCATGGGGGTTCCCGAAGCATTAATCCAAGGCGTTGAGGCTCAATTAAGTGGAAGCCTCCCCTGGTCCAAGGGCCTGTTCCAATACCGTTTGGGGTACACGTTCAGCAATCCACTCAACTTGCGTCCGCCAGCCTTTGATTCCACCTACAATTCAACCCTAACAGACCTGATGCGCTTTCTCAAGTACCGATATCGTCATTTGTTACGGGCTGAATTTTCGTGCCACCTCAAGTCCTGGACCTTGACCAGCCAAATCCGTTACAATTCCATCCCCCTCAATATCGACAAGGACTATTACCGATTTATTCCTGGCTTGTTGGATCATCGAATTCGGACAAGGTACGGGGATTGGTTGGTGGACTTCCGCCTGGGATGGACCGGACAGCAAGGCCGTTACCGATTCAATTTTATCGTGCGCAATGCCCTGAATCGAAGTTGGATGCCCGTACCCGGTAATATTGGAGAACAACGCAACTTTCAAGTGCAATGGACCATACAACTCTAAAAACATGGATAGGGGCTCTGGCTGCTTTAAGCCTGGGCTTGATCGCTGGAGCCCACGCTCAAACCACCCTTCAAGGCAAGGTTCTGGACGCCGAACTCCTAAGCCCTTTGGCCGGAGCCAACCTGCAGTGGATCTGTCCTGTCAGCAATTTCACCACCCCACCTCCCACCGGAGGTACGGCAAGCCGAAGCGATGGCACCTTTGAATTGGTTGCCGTGGCCAAGGGTTGTTCCCTTCGGGTTTCGGCCATAGGGTACCAAACCCGGTGGATCCCTGTTCCATCCCCCGCACCCAACGGGACCTGGGGCCCACTGAAAATTGTTATGGAACCGCTTGCCCAGAACCTGGAGGCCGTGGTCATCAGCGCTGGCCGCTTTGAACAAAGGCTTTCGGAGGTTTCGGTCTCCATGCAAATCCTGCAACCGGAACTCCTGCGCCAAAACAACTTAACCCGGCTGGACGATGCCATGGACCGGGTACCCGGGGTAAGCATCGTCAACGGACAGGCCAATATCCGGGGTACTTCGGGTTTTAGTTACGGTGCCGGAAGCAGGGTTCAAGTCCTCCTGGACGAAATGCCCTTGCTTAGTGCCGATGCCAACGATGTGCGTTGGGCTTTTATGCCCATGGAAATACTATCACAGATTGAAGTCATCAAGGGAGCTTCCTCTGTTCTTTTTGGAAGCGGGGCCCTGGGTGGGGCCATTCATTTGCGTAGCCAATGGCCGGGGCTCAAGCCGGGTGGTATGCTTCAAACCTACGCCTTGGGTTACGATCACCCTCCGGCCCGATTCACGGACCCGTATCCCGGTCGTATGCCTCTACAATCCGGCATCAACGGATTCTATCAACAAAATTCCGGGCGACTGGATTGGACCGTGGGCGCCATGGCCCTCACTGATCCCGGCTACCGTGTGGGCGAATTTGGCAACCGACTGCGCGCCAATACCGCCTTGCGTTATCGCCTCAGTTCCAAACTCATGTTGAGTATAGCTGCGAACCTGATGACCGAAAAAATTGGGAATTTTTTGTTTTGGAACAATTTGGATTCCGCCCATTTTCCGTCTGCGGGTACCAACGATACCCTGCTCAGCCGCCGGGCCATGGTGGACCCTGTCCTGCGCTATACCGATCCATGGGGTAATAACCATGCCCTCAAGAATCGTTGGTACCTCACCCAAAACATGGGCGACAGCGATCGCAATGTTAGGGGCCTGATGCGCTACCACGAATACCAATTTCAGCGCCGCTTTGTGGGGCCCAATAAATCCACCTGGGTCAGCAACAGCGGCGTTACCTACCTCCATAACAATGTACAAAGCGAAGGTCTTTACGGCGATAGAAACAGCCGCTCCGTGGCCTTGTACAGCCAAATGGATATCCAAGCAGGTCGTTTGGGTCTCTCCTTAGGGGGTCGCATCGAATCCACCCGGATCGAATCCGATCCTCGTATTCGTTTTCCGGTATTTCGATCGGGGTTGACCTATGCCCTTTGTCCCACCACGCATCTTCGGGCCTCGGTAGGTCAGGGTTTTCGCGCGCCATCGGTGGCCGAACGCTATGTGCGGGCGGTGGGCGGAGCCGTCGAGGTCCTACCCAACCCCACCTTGCAACCGGAGCAGGGCTGGAGTGGCGAAATGGGTCTACGCCAAGGATTCAAATTCGGAACAATCCAAGGTGGTTTGGACCTTGCCACATTCTATACCCGCTACACCGACATGATCGAATTTAGTTTCAAATTATGGCCCGATGGCGCAGGATTCAAGGCAATTAATCTTCTGAACACCACGGCCGTGATGTGGGGTGTGGAAGCCGGAACCGAAGGGCAAGCCCGGGTGGGCACCCACCTGCTCCGGTGGATGATGGGCTATACCTTCACCCAACCAACCCAGTTCTCCATGCCTATTCCTTCGGAACCGGACTATGTGGTGGAAGACACCCTCAAATACCGGAGCCGGCACCTTTGGAGATCCGACCTTTTATGGGAAAGAGGACGAATGCAAGCGGGTATTAACCTGCGCTACAACAGCTTTATGCTCAAAATAGACGATATTTTTTATACCTTTATTCCAGGCACCGCAGAATTTCGGCAACAAAATAACCAGGGCGATTGGATCGTGGATTTGCGTACAGCCTATCAAATTCAACAACATTTCAAATTGTCGGTCTTGGTAAGGAACGCCTTCAACCGAGCCTACGCCATCGTCCCCGGCAATCTAGGCCCACCTCGAGCCTTTCTCCTCCAAGCTCAATGGAACCTCTAAACCTTGATCCCCTCTGACCCCATGACCCTTAACAAATTCGTACGACAGGCAAGAATACTCGTTCTCCTCGCCTTAACGGCTGTACCTGCAGCAACAACCCTCCTTGCCCAATCCCGCAACGCCCCTGCCACGGAAGACGAACTCAGCCTTACCTCCATTTTTGCATCGGGTAAATACGCCCAACGAGGGGCCGGTGTTATGGAACCAATGAAGGACGGTATTCATTATTACAACAACCAACGCATCGGGGATTCGATTCCCGAAAATGCCTTGCTTATTTATGCCTACCAGGATGGTCAAGTCACCGATACCTTGCTCAAGGAGAGCTGGTTGCGCACCCCAAGCCACCCGGAGGGCTTCATCTGGGATGATGTGGAACTTTCTCCCGATGAAACGGTACTCTTGCTCTCCACCCAAACGGAATCGGTCTATCGGTACTCTACCAAAGCGGTCTATTATGTTTGGAGCCGAAGTAACCGCAGCTTCATCCCTTTGATGGATAGCGCCAAGGTGATGGCCCCCGCTTTTTCACCCGACGGTCGCTCCATTGCCTTTGTTTACCAAAACGACCTATATATCAAGGACCTGGAACGCTCAAGCCTGCGGCGTGTTACCCTGGACGGAGCCGTCAATCAAATCATCAACGGTCACGGGGATTGGGTTTACGAAGAAGAATTGGAACTAACCCGTGCCTTTGCCTGGTCGCCGGACAATACCGCCCTGCTCTACCTACGTTTTGACGAATCGAAGGTTCCTCAAATGAGCATACCCCTCTACGAGGGTAACCTCTATCCCCAAGAAATGCGATTCAAATACCCCAAAGCCGGGGAAGCAAACGCAGCCGTGAGCCTTTGGATCCTTGAATTGAACGAGAAAACGCCCCGCTGCCTTCTCCAAGAAGATCAGCGTACGGGGGACGATGCCGAACATTATTTGGCGAGAATAGGCTGGACCCACGATGCCGGTTTGGCTTGGGTTCAAACCATGAATCGGGCCCAAAATCGTTTGGACTTGAACTTAATCGACCGTCAAAGCGGGGTACGGCGTCTGCTACGTCGTGAGGAATCCGTTACCTGGGTGGACTTGCATGATCATCTTGTTTTTCTACAAAGCGGGACTCACTTCGTCCATTCCAGTGAAAGAACCGGATTCCAGCGCCTGTACCTCTACGATATGCAAGGGAAAGAAATCGTTCCCCTCAGCCCTGATGGCCAAGAAATCACGGATTTTTATGGGGTGGACCAAGCCAGAGGTGAGTACTACTATGCCTTGG
>VGFN01000011.1 GCA_016868875.1 Bacteroidota bacterium | reverse complement strand
TGACAGGGCAGCCAAAGTTGAGGTCAATGATATCGGGGGACACCTCCGCAACCTTGTCCACCGCGCCCAACATGGGCTCCAATTCTCCTCCAAAAATCTGTATCCCCATGGGACGCTCATGCTGGTAGATGTCCAACTTCTGCCGGCTCTTGACAGCATCCCGGACCAAGCCCTCCGAGGAAATGAATTCGGTGTACATCAAGTCGGCTCCTCCTTGTTTACAGACCGCCCGGAATGGGGGATCGCTGACATCCTCCATCGGAGCCAGCAACAAGGGAAATTCTCCTAAATCCAAGGAGCCAATGCGAACACTGGACGTTTTGGATGGGGCTGCGGGGATCTCCATGACGGCGCAAAGGTAAGAAGCCTTGAAGACGCCTCTTGATTCTACATTTGAGGAAGGATGACAATGAGGCCGCTGCTGACCTTGGTGATGGTATGTCTGATGACCGGACTGGTCTTCAGTTACCTGGCCATGGCCTTGATTCCTGCTTGGTTTGATCTAAACGTGGCTGAATTGATGGAAAACATCGAAAAAGGGCACGTTGAAACCGAATTGAATCGCACGGCAATAGCTCTTTTGCTGGTTCAAGGTTTGAGCACCTTGGGCTTTTTTGTTTTGCCCGGTTGGTGGTTCTTCCAAAACCACAGGGAACTCTTGCAGGAAAACCACAGGGAACCTAGGCAGGCCCGTTTCGGATTGAGCGTTTATGCTGGGTTGGGGGGTGTGGCCCTCACGGTCCTTTGCCTACCCATGGTGTACAACCTCTTTCACCTTAACCAAGGTTTACCCTATTCTGGGCTTGCAGAGGCCTACCCCGCGATCAAGAGGGTCGCCTTGGATTGGCAAGCCACTGAGCAAAGTTCTCAACAGCTCTTGACGGTGTTGATGAAACCCGATGGCGTTCTTTACGGGCTGCTTGGCGTGGTGGTGTTGGCGTTGTTACCGGCATTCGGTGAAGAGCTGGTGTTCAGAGGGTCGCTGCAACCGCTTTTGCAGCATCAGCTCCGCAATCCGCATGCAGGGGTTTGGGTTTCGGCCATCTTGTTCTCGGCGATCCACGGGCAATGGCTTGGTTTCGTACCGCGTTGTTTATTAGGGGCGCTCTTTGGATACCTGGTGTTATGGTCAGGGTCTGTGTGGCCAGCAATGATGGCTCATTTCTGTAACAATTTTCTGTCTTTCTTGGCCTACAAGTTGAATTGGTGGGGGTTGCGTGACGGCCCGGCGTTATCAGAAGCCACCTTTCGATGGGAGGACAACCCCTTTCCGTGGTATATCGCCTTGATTTTGATGGGATTAGCGGCAACCGGCCTCGTTCATTACCGCAATACTTTCTCCCGGAGCAGCAAGGATCAAGCATGATGGCCTCTCGACCTGCCCGATCCAAAGCCAGAACATGGAGTGCCTTGGGCATTGGTGTCGCCATCCTGGGGATTTGGTGGGCTGGACACTGGGCCATGCATGCTTTGTTGGCCCTGGTGGCAGGGGGTGCATGTTGGGAGATTTATTTGCGCCTTCGCTGGCCGGGCAGCTTAGGGGCATGGCTCAGCGGGGCAGGAATCGCGGGATTAGCGGGTTTGGGAATTGTGGCGCTGTTTCCCACGATGCCTTGCGGTTGGGTCTGGGCAAGCATGGCCTTTGTGCCGGGATGGTGGGTCCTGCATGCCCTACTCATGCACCAAGGACCCCGCCACTGGGGACGTGAACTTGCCTTGGCGATCGCGCTGCTCTTTTATGCGGTGTTCCCTTTGGTCATATTCCGAGACTTGGTGACCCAAGGGACGAGTTTGCTGGGCGGGATGGAGGGATCTGAGATCTTCATGGCCACCTTTGGGCTCTTGTGGTTGCTGGATAGTGGAGCCCTTCTGGTCGGTAAACGCTGGGGGAGGCATCCCCTGCATTCCAGAATTTCTCCCTCCAAGACCCTGGAGGGCAGCCTGGGCGGCTGGGCATTGTGCATCCTGGCCGGCTGGATTCTGTACCCCCTGATTTTTGGGATCGACCCCACCATGGGATGGGGTTGGTTCTCCTTGTTGGCTGGGCCTGTCGGTATTGCTGGTGATCTGATGGAATCTGCCCTCAAACGCAATGCCGGGATTAAAGACAGCGGTTCATGGATCCCTGGACACGGAGGTTGGCTGGATCGCTTTGACTCCCTGTTGGCCCTTGCTGCCCTCCTGGGTTTGTGGGTCAGTTTAGGGCGATGATTCTCCTGTAAAGCCTCCATTCGAGATTTCGGTTCTTATTTTTGGCCTTCTCTTTTTGGTTGAGCCCTCTCTTTTTGGGCCCTCTCTTTGAGACCTTGTCCTTCCATCTTTAATTCCTTTTTATGAACCCGGAATCCACCCTCATCCCTGCTCACGAGAACCCATTCGAGTCCATGATGTCCCGCTTTGATGTGGCGGCCAAAATTCTCCACTTGGACCAAGGCCTCTATAACGTGCTCAAATCCCCTGCCAAGCAGGTCATTGTGAATCTCCCCGTTTCGATGGACGACGGCAGTATTCAGATTTTTGAGGGGATTCGGGTGGTTCATAACATCAACCTAGGCCCTGCCAAAGGGGGGATACGTTATTCCTCGGATGTCAATTTGGATGAGGTCAAAGCCCTTGCGGCTTGGATGACTTGGAAATGCGCGGTTTCGAATATTCCATTTGGTGGCGGCAAAGGGGGCATCAAATGCGACCCTCGTTCCATGTCTGCCGGTGAATTGGAGCGCCTCACGCGAGCCTATACTCGGGCTATGATCGATGTTTTTGGTCCTGAAAAGGATATCCCTGCACCGGACATGGGCACAGGACCACGCGAAATGGCCTGGATTATGGACCAGTATTCCCGTTTGGTCGGCTATTCTTCCCCATCGGTGGTCACCGGTAAACCCCTTGTCATGGGGGGCTCCAAGGGCCGTGTCGAAGCCACAGGTCGTGGCGTGATGGTGGCAGCCCGCTCTGCCATGCTCAAAATGGGATTGAACCCGTTCAAATCCACCTGTGCGGTGCAAGGCTTCGGCAATGTGGGATCCATTTCGGCCAAATTGATGGAACAGCAAGGTCTCAAAGTCCTTGCCATTTCGGATATCACCGGGGGCTATTACAACGCCGATGGGATCAATATCAAAGAGGCCCTTGCCTACAGTGCCGCTCATGGAAATCAGCTTACCGGATTCACCGGTGCCGAGCCGATTACGAACGAGGCTTTGTTGGAGCTTCCGGTGGATGTTTTGATTCCCGCGGCCATGGAAGACCAAATCACCGCGCACAACGCGGCCAAGATCCAAGCGAAATTGATTGTCGAAGGGGCCAACGGTCCCATCGCTGCCAGCGCGGACCAAACCCTGAACGACAAAGGGGTCATGGTCGTCCCGGATATTCTGGCCAATGCAGGCGGTGTAACGGTTTCCTATTTTGAGTGGGTGCAAAACAGGATGGGGTATTTCTGGACCGAGGAGCGGGTCAACCGCCGGGCGGACCGGAACATGAAAGAAGCTTTCGAGCAAGTGTACCAAACCAGCCTGCATCACGGCTGCTCCATGCGTATCGCTGCTTACGTCGTAGCCATCGACAAAGTGGCTCAGGTAACCCAGCTCAGGGGGGGAATTTAATTCCCGCATCCAAATGTTTCACCGCGAGGGCTACACCATTATTGCAGGGACCCTGGCGGGTTACGGCCTTGCCGCATGGGCGGTGTATCGATGGTTGGGATCAGCCTCTTGGGGTGCCTGGCTCGCCTACGGTTTATTGCTGGTCATTGTCGCCCTGGTACTGCAATTTTTTCGGAATCCCTCTCGGCATACGGTCCTTCAAGAAGATGGCGTGATTGCGCCCGCCGATGGCAAAGTCGTGATCATCGAAAAGGTCTTCGAGCCGGAATATTTCCAGGGAGTACGCTTACAGATTTCCATTTTCATGTCCCCCTTCAACGTGCATGTCAATCGGAATCCGGTGAGCGGTGAGGTTACATTTTTTAAATACCATCCCGGGGATTATTTGGTGGCCTGGCACCCCAAATCATCCACCCTGAACGAAAGGACTAGCGTCGTCGTGCGGACTCCTCAGGGCCATGAGGTTTTGTTCCGGCAAATTGCTGGGGCATTGGCTCGCAGAATTCGTTGGTACATCGGCAACGGCGACAAGGTGCGACAAGGTGAGGAATTTGGATTTATTAAATTCGGTAGCCGGGTGGACCTGTACCTCCCCTTGAATGCAGTACCCCAGATTCAAATTGGACAGAACGTACGGGGCGGCGAGACCTGCATCGCCAAACTCCTGAATGAATAACAACAAATCTCTCCTCAGGGTCATCTTCTTGACAACCCTGATTGACATGCTGGGGATCGGGTTAATTATCCCGGTGGTGACCCCTTTGCTCCTCGACCCAAAATTACCCTTCATGAGCGCAGAGTCCACCTTTGCGGACCGAACCATGATGATTGGTTTTCTGTTGGCTTCCTTTAGTTTGGCTCAATTTGTGGGTTCCAGTTTGTTGGGCGCTCTTTCGGATCGGCATGGCCGCAAACCCATCCTTCGGTACACCGTGGCCGGGACTTTGTTGTCTTACTTGATTTTTGGAATAGGTATTGTTCAAGCGGCGTTGCCCTTGCTCTTTTTGGGGAGGTTGATGCTGGGCTTTTGTTCGGGGAATCTGGCAGTTACATTCTCTGCGATCGCGGACTTGAGCAGCGCTGAACACAAAAGTCGGAATTTCGGAATGGTGGGGGCTGCCTTTGGGATTGGTTTTGTGTTAGGGCCTTTTTTGGGGGGGCTTTTATCCGACTCATCCTGGCACCCCGCTTTGGGTTACGATACCCCGTTCTGGGCGGCCGCTGTGCTGAGTGCTGTTAACCTGTGGGTGCTGCAACGATATTTTACCGAAACCCTGGTCGCCCCCCGCATGAGTCCCTTGCATCCTGCAAGTGGTTTGCGGCAGATTGCTAAGGCTTTTGGCAAACCGGAGCTAAGGGGGCTGTTTGCGGTTTCTTTCCTAATGGTCTTCGGTTTTAATTTTTTCACGCAGTTCATACAGGTTTATTTGATCAAACGGTTTGACTATGGTCAGGGCGATATTGGAACCCTGTTCGGATACCTGGGCCTGTGGATTGCTTTGACGCAAGGATTGCTGCTTAGACCAGTTTCGGCAAGAATATCCCCAGCTCCTATACTTAGGGTCAGCCTTTTGCTGATGGGTTTGGCGGTCATGGGGATTTTGTTGCCTGACCAATCGGTATTGCTCTTTGCCGTCTTGCCCTTGGTTAGCCTTGGACAGGGTTTTAGTTCCCCAAATTTGCTTTCTTTGATCTCCAACAAAGCAGATTCTTCGATGCAAGGAGAAATTTTGGGCATCAATCAATCGGTGAATTCTTTTGCACAGTTGCTGCCACCGCTGATCGGGGGCTTCATTGTGGCCATGGATATTCGAGCGCCCTTGCTGGTGTCAGGGTCTTTTATCGTCCTCGCATGGTTAACTTTCATAACCAATCGTTCCTACAGGTCATGAACCCTCATTATGCTGTCCCCCTAGGATCCCCTTCTTGGATAGGCCTCAACCTTGGCATGCTGTTCATCGTATTCGGTATCTTATGGATAAGTCGTCGTTGGGATAAGGATAGGATCCATCGTTTCGGCAAGGGGATGGCCATCCTGCTGATCCTCAACATGCTGCTTCGACAAGTTGTCCTTCTGCTGAACGGGGAATGGTCAGCAGCCTACAGCTTGCCTTTACAAATGTGTTCCTTCTCAGTCATTTGGGCCGCCATTACCCTGTGGAGAGGGCATCAACTGACCTACGAACTCTTGCTATTCTGGGGAGCCGGGGCATTGCACTCCTTCTTAACCCCTGAATTGGACGATGGCCATTCCCTGTACAACCATGTGGAATATACGGTGAGTCACGCCGGCATTTTGGTTTCCGGCCTTTACGCTACCCTGCGCATGGGCATGGTGCCCAGGCCTTGGAGCTGGCTACGCGTTCTTGGAATTACCCAACTCGTCCTCCCCGTTATTGGTCTGGTGAACTATGCCCTTGGTTCCAATTACATGTACATCGCAAAACGACCCCTTATCGACAATCCCTTCCTGATTGGGGAATGGCCGTGGTATATCGTGGGTCTGGAATTTGCGGCCCTGCTGCACTTTGTGTTATTTTACGGCATACACCGCATGCTGGGGCAACGCTATTCGCCTTTGGGCTCCCCTTCCGTTTCCTGAGGCTTTTGGCGTTTGAATCGGTCCCAGAAACTTTTCTTTGGGGCGGGAGCATCACTTGTTTCTTCCCCCGTGGGATTCAGCATCTCAGGGTTCTCATCGGGTGTTGTTTCTTGGGACCTGCTTTTCTTGCTTTTCCCTTTGGCTTTGCTGCCTTTCTTGGCGGAGGCCTTTTTGGCAGAACTTGATTTTACACCCTTCTTGGCAGAGGCCTTTTTGGCAGAACTTGATTTTACACCCTTCTTGGCGGTAGGCTTTTTGACGGGCTTCACCTTTTTGGGTTTGGGAGGAACGATGCGACGCAGTTCCGAACCTTTCTCGTCAGCCTTCGGTCCGCTTACTTGTTCATTTTCCCAACCAAAGACCTTGTGGATTCTGGAAACCCTGGTGGGATAGACATCGATTTGGTTGGTTACATATTTGTGTCGCCCACGTAACAACTGGCAATCCGTGCCTACGGTGGAGCCGGTAAACCTCGTTTCGCCTTTGCGAGTCCAATACATGACACAATAGGGATGATCTTCCAAATTCTCTGGGGTAAATTGCTCGAAGGGCCTGATATTTTTGTATTCACCGGCCAATTCAGAGAAATTCTCCAAAGTGTAGACCTTGGACTCAAAGCGCCCAGCCGTGTAATCCATAAACTTGTAGATTCGCTGGGAGGTTACCTGGCCCGGTGGGGATTGGAATTCTTCGTAAATCCAAACCGCGTCGGTGAAATAATTGTCCCAAATTTTCACCACATGGCTTTCCACGGGTTGAGCTCCGGTATCGACCCTGCATTGTTTGGTGTTATCAAAATCCCCGACGAACCACTGGGTGAGCAATAACAAATCCTTGGAATAACGAGGCTTGGCAGACTTGCCTGCGCTCGGTGGGTTTTTGAGACTCGCGTCGTACGGCGAAATAGCTTGGGCCTGATGTCCGACCAGCCACAGTATAAGTAGGCATGGCATCCAAAGCAGACGCATGCGTTCATATCGAAAAGGGGATGGGCTTAAAACTTCGTTGTCGAAGAATCTATCCTGGATTTTGGAGAACTTCATGCCTTAAAATTAGCGGGTTCTTAGGGAGGGTTACGTTGGGCGTGTTTTCTTTGTATAGTTTTGTGAACAAATCGTCCTCAAAATACAAAGCATGAGGCCTCCTTGCGCTCCAAGATTGGACTTTTGAGGCAAGATATTTCTTGGAAAGTTTCAGGACTTGCCCTTTGGGAAGCCTTATCGGCTTTCTTGAACTTTGTGTAAAAACTCACGCACTTTGTGAATAATTGCGGCCAAAAATTCTCAATTTTTGGGTAGTCAAAAAACCAGTCCCTGTGGTCCGGTTTTCTTGGCTTAGACAACCAAATTTCAGCTCATGACCGAACCCATTCTCGTTGAGAATAAAGACCGCTTTGTCCTTTTCCCTATCCAGCATAGCGATATCTGGTCCTTTTACAAGAAATCCGAGGCCAGCTTCTGGACAGCCGAAGAAATTGACTTGGCCCAGGACCTGAGTGACTGGGAGCACAGGCTTAATGCCGACGAAAAGCATTTCATCAAGCATGTTCTCGCCTTCTTCGCGGCCAGTGACGGGATTGTCAACGAGAATTTGGCCATCAATTTCCTTAACGAGGTCCAGTACCCCGAAGCCAGGTGTTTCTACGGGTACCAGATCATGATTGAGAACATCCACTCCGAGACCTATTCCCTGCTCATTGATACCTACATCAAGGACGCCACCGAGAAAAACTACTTGTTTCACGCCATTGACCATATGGACTGTGTGCGCAAGAAAGCAGATTGGGCCCTGCGATGGATCAGCCAAGGCAGTTTCGCTGAGCGCCTCATCGCCTTTGCGGCTGTGGAAGGAATTTTCTTCTCGGGCTCTTTTTGCAGCATCTTCTGGCTCAAAAAGCGGGGACTCATGCCAGGTCTTAGCTTTTCGAACGAGCTCATTAGCCGGGACGAGGGGTTGCATCGTGATTTTGCCGCGTTGCTCTACACCAAACATCTAGACAACCGCCTGGATGCGGCCCATGTTTACCAAATCATTGCTGATGCGGTCGCCATCGAAAAGGAATTTGTCACAGATGCCTTGCCTGTTCGGCTTATCGGCATGAATGCAGACCTAATGTGCCAATACATCGAATACGTAGCTGATCACCTCCTGGGAGCCTTGGAATTGCCCAAACTCTACAACGCCACCAATCCTTTTGACTTCATGGAACTCATTTCGATGGAAGGTAAAACCAACTTTTTCGAAAAACGCGTCGGTGAATACCAGAAAGCAGGGGTCTCCGCAGACCGTGGCCAGAGCGGTTTCATTACGGATGCCGAATTCTAGGAGCAACGAACACCCTACCAACAGGCTACCCTACGCTCTTTTCCTTACCCTTACCGATTACCCTCTTCACCTCCAAATCATCTGCCCATGCAAGTCATCAAACGCGACGGTCGCACCGAAGAAGTCAAATTCGACAAAATCACGACCCGTATCGAACGACTTTGCTACACATTGGATCCTCGGCACGTTCAGCCTGTTGAAGTAGCCAAGAAGGTCATCAACGGTTTGTACGACGGGGTCAGCACGGTGCAATTGGACGACTTGGCTGCCGAAACTGCGGCGGCCTTAACCGCCGCCCATCCGGATTATGCGGTATTGGCCGCGAGAATAGCCATTTCCAATTTGCACAAGGAGACCAAGAAGTCCTTTAGCGAAACCATGCGGGATCTTCATCGTTATATCGATCCCGTCACCTCAGCACCGGCCGCCTTGATTGCCGACGATGTCATGGAAGTCATTGAAAACCATGCCGAGGCTTTGGATTCTGCCATCATTTATTCACGTGATTTTGAATACGATTATTTTGGCTTCAAGACTTTGGAGCGCTCTTACCTCCTCAAAATTGATGGCAAAGTTGTCGAAAGACCGCAGCATATGTTGATGAGGGTTTCCGTAGGGATCCACAAAGAGAATATTGCCTCGGTTCTGGAAACCTACGAACTGCTTAGCGAACGCTGGTTCACCCACGCGACGCCCACCCTTTTCAATGCAGGAACGCCCAAGCCCCAGCTTTCAAGCTGCTTCCTCCTCACGCTCCAAGAAGATTCCATTGACGGCATCTACAATACCCTCAAACAAACCGCCAAAATCTCCCAGAGTGCTGGCGGCATCGGTTTAAGCATCCACAACCTGCGCGCCACCGGTTCATACATCAAAGGAACCAATGGAACCTCCAACGGGATTGTACCTATGCTGAGGGTCTTCAACGATACAGCTCGCTATGTGGACCAAGGGGGCGGAAAGCGCAAAGGATCTTTTGCCATCTACCTCGAACCCTGGCATGCGGATATTTTCGATTTCCTTGAACTCAAGAAAAACCATGGCAAAGAAGAACTAAGGGCCAGGGATTTGTTCTATGCCCTGTGGATTCCGGATTTGTTCATGAAACGCGTTGAAGAAAACGCGGAATGGTCCTTGTTCTGCCCGAACGAAGCTCCCGGATTGCACGATACCTGGGGTGATGACTTTGAGAAACTCTACCTCCGTTACGAGCAAGAAGAAAGAGCCCGCAAAACCATCAAAGCCCAAGACCTCTGGTTCGCCATTTTGGAATCCCAAATCGAAACCGGAACCCCGTACATGCTCTACAAAGACGCATGCAACCGCAAAAGCAACCAGCAAAACCTAGGCACCATTCGGTCCAGTAACCTCTGCACCGAAATCGTGGAATACACCTCCCCTGATGAGATTGCGGTGTGCAACTTGGCCTCCGTTGCCCTCCCCAGGTTTGTCCAAGCAGACCTGAGTTTCGATCACCAAAGGCTCTTCGAAATCACCAAAACCATCACCCGAAATCTGAATCGAATCATTGACGTGAACTATTACCCGGTTCCCGAAGCCCAAAAATCCAACTTTCGGCATAGGCCTATCGGGATCGGAATTCAGGGTTTGGCCGATGCCTTTATTTTGATGCGCTACCCCTTTGATTCACCGCAGGCCGCCCAACTCAACAAAGAAATTTTTGAGACCATTTATTTCGGGGCCATGACGGCCTCCATGGAATTGGCGAGCGAACTTGGTCCTTACGAAACCTACCCGGGCTCGCCGGTATCCCAAGGGATCTTTCAATTCGACATGTGGAACGTGCAACCCGGTCCACGTTGGAATTGGACCGAACTCAAAGCCAAAGTAGCGCAGCATGGCGTACGAAACAGCCTCCTGCTTGCCCCGATGCCCACGGCGTCCACCAGTCAAATTCTCGGCAACAACGAATGTTTTGAGCCCTATACCTCCAACCTCTACAGCCGCAGGGTTTTGAGCGGTGAGTTCGTGGTTGTTAACAAGCATTTATTACGGGATCTTATCGAGGCCGGAATTTGGTCCTTGGAGCTCAAGAACAAAATCATTGCCCAGAACGGGTCCATTCAAAATATCCCTGAAATCCCTGAGGCCTTGAAATCCCTGTACAAAACCGCCTGGGAAATAAGCCAGAAGGCCATCATCGACATGGCCGCAGATCGTGGGGCCTATATCTGCCAAAGCCAGTCGATGAACATTTTCATGCCCAATGCCAATTTCGCCAAGTTAACCTCCATGCATTTCTATGCCTGGAAAGCGGGACTCAAAACAGGGATGTATTACCTAAGGACCAAGGCGGCGGCGAATGCCGTGAAATTCACCTTGGATCAGACGGCCACCAACCAAGGTATCGCGGCCTCAACTTCAGCGTCTTTTGCCATACAATCGCCTGCTGCACCGGCATCCACCCCCATCACCCAAGCCATCCTTAGCAAAGACGAAGCCCTTGCCCAAGTTGCCTGCTCCCTGGATAACCCGGATGCTTGCGAAGCCTGCGGTTCGTAAACTAAACCAAGTACGAAATCTCCGCGTGCACCGAGAGAATCGCTCGATACGCCTTGGGGCTGAATCTTATTTGGAGCGTTTCTTGTAGAACGGTTTCCTACCGCCTTTTCCCCCAGAGGGTCCTCGACCTTCGCTTTTGGGAACAGGACCAATCCACCCGCACAAGGGTCTTTCGGTCCAAGGGAGAGCGCGTCCCACAAGCTCTTCGATTCGCTTCCATCGACGAAGATCCATGGTATTGACCATGGTTATGGAACGGCCGTTGCGTTCTGCCCTCCCGGTACGACCAATGCGATGAACATAATCTTCTGGATCCGGTGGCACATCGTAATTAATGACCAAATCTATATTGTCCACGTCAATTCCCCTGGAAAGCACATCGGTACCGACCAGAACGGGAAGCCTACCCGCCTTGAATGCCCTCATGATCTCCTCCCTCACCTGCTGCTCCAGATCAGAATGGAAAGCCTCGTTCACGACTCCTGATTTGCGCAACGTTTGATGCAGCTGTTTGACTTTGTCTTTGGATGAACAAAAGATAAGCGCCGAACGAAAAGGGAATTCAGCCAGCAACGCCAACAAAACCTCAAGTTTGCGATCATCCATCACCTGCAATGCCATTTGTTCAATCTTATCCGCAGGCCTGGACACCGCGATGCTCACCTGCTCTGGATCCTTCAAGATTGAACTGGCCAACTGCCGGATCCGATCCGGCATCGTTGCCGAGAACATTAGGGTTTGACGTTCTTTGGGAAGCCTGGCCACAATACGCATGATATCTTCGAGAAATCCCATATCGAGCATACGATCCGCTTCGTCCAAAATGAGGTAACGGAGACGATCAAATTGAAAATTCCCGGTTGCTATAAAAGACCACAAGCGGCCAGGGGTAGCGACGACCAGATCCGCCCCTTGACGAAGCGCTTTGTGCTGTTGATCCCATAAGGCTCCGTCACCGCCTCCGTATATAGGAATGGAAGAAATCGGACTGTAATATGATAAACCTTCAATTTGCTGGTCAATCTGCAAGGCCAATTCCCTGGTTGGGGTCAAAATCAGAGCACTCAAATGCCTATCGTCCAAATCGATGAGATGATCAATCAGCGGCAAGACAAAGGCCGCCGTTTTCCCTGTCCCGGTCTGAGCGCAGGCGATGAGGTCACGACCGTCCAGGATTAAGGGGATAGCCTGCTCCTGCACAGGACTGGGCTTTCGAAACCCCATAGCCGCCAAACCGTCCAGCACATCCGGGTGCAGGCCGAAGCGGTCAAAACCAATTTCATCGTTCATTACGGGGCCGAAGGTACGGACCGTGTGCAACGAATACCTTCCATTTCATTCTGAAAACGTCCAATGGCATAGGCCTTTACCCCTGCTTGCTCCAAAACCATCTCCACCCGAAGGGAGGCAGAAGGATGAACGGCAATCAACAGGCCTCCGTTGGTTTGGGGATCGCAGAGCCAAGCAAAATCAGGACCCTCCATGCCAAATACCCGGGATTCCACGTGGTTCCAGTTGCGATAACATTGATCCGGCAAAACATTTTGTTCCAAATAATGCTCCAACCCCACCAAAAGGGGTACATGATCGGTCCATAAATCCAAGCCACTTGCAATGCCCAGCATTTCCAACCCGTGACCCAAGAGCCCAAAACCGGTGAGATCCGTCATGGCATGGACCTCCTCCAGGCAAGCCAAGCTGGCTCCAGACCGGTTGACCACCGACAATTGTTCCAACAAACCGAAATAATCCGGGGTCTCCAAAAGCCCTTTGCGCAATGCGGCGGCCATAATCCCTGATCCCAGCGGTTTGGTGAGGTACAAGAGGTCCCCAGGTCTTGCGCCTTGGTTGGTTTTGAGGTGTTCCTCGGCCACCAAACCTTGGACCGATAAACCAAAAAATGGTTCTTCGGAGACAATGCTATGCCCCCCAGCCAGCGGCACCCGCTCTTCGTTGCAAAGGTCTTGTGCACCTCGCATCACCTCGGCTGCGGAATCCAAGCCCAATTCCTGTACCGGCCATGCCAACAATCCCAAGGCTAAGCACGGCCTTCCGCCCATGGCATAAATGTCACTCAAGGCATTCGCAGCGGCCACCCGACCAAAATCATAGGGATTGTCCACGATAGGGCTGAAAAAATCTGCGGTTGATAACAACAATTGATTGGTTCCGGGAATTCTGAGGGCTGCAGCATCGTCGGAATGCTCAAATCCCACCCTTAACTCCGCATATTGACTTCGTTCAAGGCCAGACAACAACGCCTTAAGTTGAGCAGGAGGCATTTTGCAACCGCAGCCCGATGCCTTAGCCCATTGTGTCAAATGAGCCTTATCCTTAGGGGTTTGGGTCATGAAATATGATTTTCGAGGGCAGGGTTTGAGGGCAATGGGAACAGCCTGGCCGAGGTTCGAAGAAGCAAGTCAAGCAGACGCCTGCCCTTGGTATCCGTTTGCAAATTTACAACACATTGTGGACAAGGTCTTTGCAAGAATGCATGCTGGTAGGTGCGGTCATAATACTTCAACGCTAACTCCGCCGCAGATTTCAAGTCACCCTGCTCGAGGAAAGCCAAGGCCTGTTGGCAATACTGCGGGCCCATCTTACGCTCGATTTTGAGAAAGGCCGATCGTAAAGCATTTTTGTCTTCAAGACCATAGGAATTTAACAAATTATGCATTCGAAAGTCCATGCTTCGTTGAAGACGAAAGTACGGCGCCTTGTGCATCGATTCATAAAGTGCGGAAGGGATGTGAACCTTGCCAATTTGTCGGCTTTCGCTTTCGACCCAAACCGGGCGCTTCAGGTCCATTAGGCTCAAAGATTCTGCCAAGAGATTCATGAAATGTTCCTGGCTGGGCTGTGGCTTTTGCCCGAGTTCGCCAAAGGCAGAACCCAAATGCGATGCCAAATTTTCCAGATCCAAGACCTGTTCACCGGCCTCCTTGAGCTCCTTCAACAACGTCGTTTTGCCGGAACCCGTGCTGCCACCAACCACCCTCCATTGCCAAGGCAAGACCCAAAGGCCTTCCATGCGTTGACGCCAGGCCTTGTACCCCCCAGGGTATCGAAAGACCGGATAACCGGCTTGTTTGAGGAGCATCTCCATGCCCATCGACCGTTGACCCCCACGCCAGCAATACACCTTCCAGATCGGAGCAAACTTTCCGGGGTTACCTCCCTTGGTTATAGGCTCGATACCCACCTTGGACGACAGAACATGGATGGCTTTCAGCAATTCTGGGACCTTGGGGCCGACATAAAGCCAAGCAAGGTCCACCGCTTCTCGGGAACCCTTTTCTTTGAAACATAGACCAACCTGATGCCTTTCTGTATCGGTAAAAAGGGGCAAAGACAGGGCGCCCGGAATATGGCCGTGCGCAAATTCAGCAGGCGAACGGACGTCCAGCCACACTTCAACCGGCGCGGTTTCCTCGATAGTGCTACGCATAGTGGTCAAATTTAAGGGTTATAAAAATTTAATCTTGAAAACTTTTTTTGTTTTCAAAGTTTCTATACTTTCGAGCCGCCAATGTCCTTAGCCCCTACCCATATCCACACCGTCCGGGAATTGTTTTTCCGATACGGGCTCAAGAGCATGACCATGGACGAATTAGCCAGGCAATTAGGCTGCTCCAAAAAAACCATCTACGAGCATTATGCGGACAAGAAGGCCCTGGTCCACGCCGTCCTAGGAGGGTTCCTGAATGAGCATCGGAGCGAAATGGCGGCCTTGGACCAAAATCCCGAAAATGCCATCGCGAAGCTTATCCGAATGGCAGCCATTGGCTTTCAGAAAATGCGTAACCTTACCCCGACCATATTGTTCGACCTCCAAAAATCCTATCCCGAACTGTGGATGGAGCTGGAACGTTACCGGAAGGAGGAAATCGTTGAGATTTTCAAACGCCTCATCGAAAGGGGTCAGCACGAAGGTCTGATTCGAAAAGAAATTGACCCTTCCGTAGTCAGCATCATGCACCTCCAGCATACCAACTTGCTCTTGGACCCTGTGGTTTTCAGTCACCTCGATCGTCCTCTTGCGACCATCTTCCACAACATCATGGAAGTTTTCGTCGGTGGCATTACCACATCCCAAGGCCTGGACGTATGGAACACCACCAAGTCTCAAATGAACCTGCAACCTTAAATCTGCTCTTAACGCAATCTTACCCTATGCAACTTTTCTCCAGACGAGGTTTTACACCCTTGACTATGGGCATCGCTTTGGCGATTGTCGGTCTTGGATTCCACAGCAAGGAAACCAGAGCCCAATCTCCGGAGTCCAAACCGTTCTCCCTCTCCGCAGCCATCCAGTACGGAATAGATCATCACACGGCCTCGCTCAACGCCAGCGAAGATATCCTGTCCTCCAAAGCCCGAATTCGGGAAATCACGTCCATTGGATTACCTCAAGTCCGCGGCTCTTACGGCGTCACTGATAATTTCATCATCCAGAAGGTGATCATTCCTGACGGGCGCTTATTCAACCCCAATGCCCCACCGGGACCCCTTGCTCTGGAGTTTCAACCCCAATACGGTGGTAATGCGAATATTACCTTGAGTCAATTGCTCTTTGATGGTTCTTACCTGGTCGGCCTCAAAGGAGCGCAAACCTTTGCGCAAATCGCCATCAAGAGCCGAGAAATGACCTATGCCCAAATATCCGAAAACATCCAAAAAGCCTATTACGGAGTCTTGGTTGGTCAACATCGGGTAGACCTGTTGGAAGCAAGTCTGGTTCGCTTGGACTCGGCATTATTGGAGATGAGAATCATGTTGGAGAATGGAATCATTGAGCGATTAGATGTGCAGCGTGTTGAATTGCAACGCAATCAATTGCTCACCGAAACCGCCAAAATCGCACAGCTCAGAGTCCTTGCTCTGCAATTACTCAAATTCCAAATGGGCTATCCCTTAGGCGATACCCTGCTGCTCAGTGAACAACTGGTGGACATCCCCCTCATCACCAACGAAGCCATCCCCTCGGCTTATCGCGATCTCGAATCCTTCAAATCCAGGCCCGAAGCCTCCCTTCTGGAATTGCAAATCAAGGGTAACGATTTGGAAATCCTTAGTTTACAAGCAGGTTACCTGCCTTCCGTTGGGTTGCAGGTGCAACGAGGCGCCTTGGCAGGGGCAGGTCAATTCAACCAAGTCCTGGATCCGGGCGGTAATTGGTTCGCTTACGGATCCGTAGGTTTAGGAATCAATTGGAGCCTCTTTGATTCTTTTAACAAAAGATACAAAATCCAACAAAAGCGTATCGAAAAAATCAAGAACGAACGCCTGCTTTTCCAATTCTTGCAGAGCTCAAAGTTGCAACAAGAACAGGCCTTGATGGGCGTTCAAAACGCAATCGCATCCCTCAAGCAACAGGTAAGGAATCAGGATTTGAGCCGCGATATTTTGAAGACCACCCGGATCAAATACCGCGAAGGAGTCGGCTCTAACTTGGAAGTCATCCAAGCCGAGGCCGGCTACCGCGAAGCGCAGGCCGCCTATTTCAACAGCCTTTACGAATACTATATCGCCAAGGTTGATTACCTCAAAGCCAGCGGCAAACTAACCGGCAACAACGAATAAAAACTTACTCCCAACCATCATGAAATTTATGTTTCCAACCTTCACCCAACGTTCCTTCTTGGGCTTATTCCTGGGACTCACGTCCGCCTTGGTCATCGCTTGCGGTGGCCAAGAATCCAAGGACCCCGCCACCCGCCTCAAAGAACTCCAAGCGGAACAAGCCCGGATTGGTGCTGAAATTCAAAAGCTTCAGCAAGAACTCCGCAAAACGAGTCAAAAAACAGGTGAGTCACTAACATCCCAAGCGAAATTAGTTCAAGTCCTAACCCTTAACCTGGATTCATTTGAAACTTGGGTTGAGGTTCAGGGAACCGTGGACGCCCGTCAAAGCATCGAGGTCACGGCCGAAAGTATGGGCGTTGTTCGTAACATTAAAGTGAGAGAAGGACAAAAAGTAATCAGGGGTCAAGTTCTGGCCGAATTGGATCAAACGGTCCTGCTGCAAAGCATCGAAGAAGTCAAAGGACAATTGGACTTTGCTCAACAACTGTTTATCAAACAAGCCAATCTTTGGAAACAGAATATCGGCTCCGAAGTCCAATACCTTAGTGCCAAAAACCAGAAGGAAAGCCTGGAAAGGCGTTTAGCCACGGTGCAATCCCAGCTGGATATGACCCGCATCAAAGCACCCGTCAGCGGGACAGTGGACCAAGTTTACCTCAAACTGGGCCAGTCAGCAGCCATGGGCATTCCGGCCGTTCGGGTTGTCAATTTCGACGACCTGCGCGTCATCACCGATTTGTCCGAAAGCTATGTAAGTCGGGTGCGCGAAGGGGCTACCGTGGACCTCGAATTCAAAGACCTCAACACCAATGCCCAGGGCCGCATTACTTACGTTGCTCGTTCGATTAATACCCTGAACCGTACATTCCGCGCCGAGGTTCCTTTGAACAACCGTAATGGCTTGTTTCGGCCCAACATGATTGTCGGGATGAAAATCAACGATTACAAAACCAATAAAGCCATCAAAATCCCTGTTAACCTTTTGCAAAACTCCGAAGAAGGTCCTTTTGTAATGATTGCCCAAGGAGAAGGCGCTAGCCTCAAGGCAACCCGTGTTTCGGTTACGGTGGGTCGCTCCAACGGAATAGAAACCGAAATCCTCCAAGGCCTGCAAGCCGGAGATCGCGTCATTACGACCGGTTATAACGATCTCAACGACGGACAAGCCATTACCCTACCATGAACCCATTCAAAGAATTCAAGCCCACGAGCTGGGCCATCGACAACCGAATTACGGTTTTTATCCTGACAGTTATTATAACACTTGCTGGATTGTCGGTTTATAACTCTATTCCCAAGGAACAATTTCCGGAAGTTGTGGTCCCAACCTTTTTTGTAACCACTGTATACCCAGGAACTTCTCCCGCCGATATGGAGAACCTGGTCACCAAGCCCCTTGAAAAACAGCTGGGTACCCTGTCCGGGGTCAAAAAAATGACTAGCAATTCTCAACAAGACTTTGCCAACGTGGTGGTGGAGTTTGGAACCGAGGTTTCAGTCGCCGCAGCCAAACAGAAAGTCAAGGACGCGGTTGACAAAGCCAGGACTAATTTACCCAAAGACCTGCCGCAGGATCCCCGGGTCATGGAACTGGATATTTCGGAAATTCCCATCCTTTTTGTGAATATTTCGGGGCCTTTTGACCTGGACCGCCTCAAAAAATACGCGACCGACCTCAAGGACCAAATTGAAGATGTCCGTGGAATTAACCGGGTCGACATGGTGGGGGCTTTGGATAGGGAAATTCAAGTGGACGTAGACATGTTCAAGTTACAAGCCGCGAAAATGACCATGGACGATATTGAGCGCACGGTGCGCTTTGAGAACATGACCATGTCCGGTGGTAACATCAACACCGGTGACAAACAAAGGAGCATCCGTATCCTCGGCGAGTTTCAATCCGTCAGTGAATTGGGTAATCTGGTGGTCACCTCCATGAACGGCTCCTCGGTCTTCCTGAAGGATATAGCAACGGTCACCGACGGTTACAAGGACAAGCAAAGCTATGCGCGCCTCAATGGCCAAAAGGTGATCACCCTCAACGTTATTAAGCGTTCTGGCGAGAATTTGATTCAAGCCTCGGACGATATCAATGCCTTGATTGCCGAAACCAAAGCTGCTCTACCCAGCAACCTCAAAATCACTATATCGGGCGACCAAAGCCGGGTTACGCGGACCACCGTCAACGATTTGACGAATTCCATAATCATTGGTTTTGTCTTGGTGACCCTGGTCCTGATGTTCTTTATGGGGACCACCAACGCCATGTTCGTTGGATTATCGGTGCCGGTGTCATCCTTCCTCGCCTTTATGTTCATGCCCAGTCTGGGCTTTACGATGAACATGATTGTTTTGTTTGCCTTGCTGATGGCCCTGGGGGTCATCGTGGATGATGCGATTGTGGTCATCGAGAACACCCACCGTCTTTTTGACCGTGGTCGTCGAAACATTGTTACCGCAGCGAAAATGGCCGCCGGAGAGGTCTTTATGCCGGTATTGGCCGGGACCTTGACGACCGTAGCACCCTTCATGCCGCTGGCTTTTTGGGACGGCATCGTCGGGAAATTCATGTACTTTTTGCCGGTTACCCTGATTTTGACCCTACTCTCATCGCTGTTGGTCGCCTACATCATCAACCCGATTTTTGCTGTTCAGTTCATGAAACCGGAACCCGAAACCCCCGAAGAAATTCAAAAAGATCGAGTTCGGTCACGTCGTACCTTGGTAATCGCCTCCGCGGTTTTGGGCGTTTTGGGAACCCTTTTGCATTTGGCAGGTTCCACGGGCTTGGCGAATTTTGTGTACTTTATAATTCCGTTGTTATGGATTAATCGCCTAGTACTAAGTCCCCTGATTGAGCGCTTCCAAAACCATACCTGGCCTTCGGTCCAAAACCGCTACGAACAATTGCTGCGTTGGTGCCTCCAGGATCGTCGGCCCACCTGGCTTTTGGGCGGCACGGTGGTCTTGCTTTTGGTGAGCTTTGTCCTCACTGGATTATCAGTTAGCAGCGGTCGCGTCAAAGTCGCCTTCTTTCCAACCGGCGAACCTAATTTTGTTTATGTCTATTTGAATACCCCCATCGGAACGCGGGCTGAGGTTACCGATTCGTTGACCCAAGTCGTGGAAACCAAGGTGATGGAAGTTCTTGGACCGCGCAATCCTTTGGTGGAGTCAGTCGTCACCAATGTTGCGATCGGGGCCGGGGATCCGATGGAAAGGGATCAATCCGTTGCCCCACACAAAGGCAAGGTCACCGTCGCTTTTATCGCTTTTGGCGAGCGCGATGGGCTTCTAACCCTACCATTGCTGGATTCGATCCGGGCACGCATCAAAGGAATCCCCGGGGTCGAAATCGCGGTGGATAAAGAACGAAACGGCCCACCCACCGGTAAGCCAATTAACATCGAAGTCAGCGGGCAGGACTTTGCGATTTTGGGCCGGACTGCGCAAGGTCTCAAAGCCTATTTGGATTCCGCCAATATCCCCGGAGTTGAGGAGCTCAAAATCGACTTGGAACGAAGTAAACCGGAATTGCTGGTACGCATTGACCGCGAAAGAGCCCAACGCGAAGGGGTCAGTACCGCACAGATTGGCTCCGAGATTCGAGCGGCCGTCTTTGGCAAGGAAGCCAGTAAATTCCGAAGCAACAACGATGAAATTCCGATCCAGCTGCGGTATTCCCGGGTAGACCGCGAAGACCTCAACCGCTTGCTCAACGCCAAAATCACCTTCCGGGATATGAATGCCGGAGGAGCCGTTCGCCAGCTGCCGGTATCGGCCGTTGCGAACATTGAATACACTTCATCCCTTGGCAGCATCAAACGCAAAAACGAAAAACGCGTTGTTACCTTATCGTCCAACGTCTTGAGTGGATATACCCCCAACCAGGTGGTAGCCTCCATCAAGGAAGCCCTCAACGGCTTTGACGCCAGCGAAGGGACCGATATCCGCATGACCGGGGAGCAGGAAGAGCAAGCCGAAGCGAGTAATTTCTTGTCCATCGCCCTGATAATTTCGATTGGTTTAATTTTCATGATCCTGATGTTCCAATTCAATTCCATGAACCGTACCCTGATGATTCTTTCCGAGATTCTCCTTTCGGTGATTGGGGTCCTTTTGGGGTATGTTATCACCGGTATGACCATGTCCATTATCATGACCGGAATCGGTATCGTGGCTCTGGCAGGTATTGTGGTCAAGAACGGTATCTTGATTGTGGAATTTATCGACCTCATCCGCAAGGAACAAAACCTCCCCCTGCGCGAAGCTATTGTTCAGGCGGGTAAAATCCGCTTAGCCCCTGTTTTCTTGACGGCAGCATCCACCGTGTTGGGATTGGTTCCTTTGGCCATGGGCCTTAACATTGATTTTCCTGGACTCTTTGCGCGCTTTGAACCCCATCTTTATTTGGGAGGTGATCAGGTCGCTTTTTTTGGCCCCCTGAGTTGGACCATCATCTTCGGGCTGACTTTCTCCACCTTGATTACGTTGATTTTGTTACCGGCTATGTACTACATTGCCGAGCGCAATTCGATCCGTCGACGCTGGTTCCTCCGTCGTCTTTCTAGACTTGCCTACCGCACATCCTAAGCGAACAGATACCCTTTATGCAAGACCTTATCCGTCAGCGCTCCTTCGTTAGCGACGATTTTCGTCCCAACTCCTTTGAGGTTATTGAGCCATATTACGCAGCCTTGCTCAACGCCTTTTGGCCCAGCGAAGACCCGGACCCCTTCTTTGGGACTTGGCTCGCCAACCGTTCGGAACTGGAATCGTGCTTGGATGAGCATCAAGCCTGGCTCTACGTGGCCCTAAGCTGCGATACCGAGAACGCGGACAAACGAGCGGCCTATGATTTTTTTGTCCAAGAAATCTATCCCAAAATTGCTCCGCTCGATGACGCCTTGAATCGTAAAATGTTATCGTATCCAGGGTTAAACGCTTACCAAGAACCCGGCTTTGATCGTCTGCTGCGTAGCGTTCAAAACGCGCTTGAACTCTACCGGGAAGAGAACATACCCCTTCAAACGGAGCTCAAAGGCTTGGAAAGCCAATACGCAGCCCTCACCGGGAGCCTGTGTATCCACTACGATGGGCAGGAATACACCCTACCCCAAGCCCAGAAGTTTCTCAAGTCCCATGATCGCACCCAGCGAGAGATGGTTTACCGTTTAATCA
>VGFN01000010.1 GCA_016868875.1 Bacteroidota bacterium | reverse complement strand
AACGATAATAGGTTTCGTCGTTGGGGTTACCCCATTCGTCGTATTCCGATGTGGTCAGTGGAATGCTTGCATCCAGCATGGTGTTGATCACATCCACAAAGGGAACGCCTGCAATCACCCCTTTCCATAGGTCTGGCCTCATGTTCATGACGGCGCCCATCAGCAAGCCACCAGCGCTGCCCCCCATGGCGTACAATTGCCCCGTCTCGCAATAGCCTAACGAAAGCATGGCCTCACCGCAGGCAATAAAATCGGTGAATGAATTTTTCTTCTGGAGAAGTTTGCCGTCTTCGTACCATGCACGACCCATTTCCTCACCCCCCCGAATGTGAGCGATGGCAAATACCCAGCCCCGGTCCAGCAAACTCAAACGATTCATGCTGAAATAGGCTTCCATGGTTATCCCGTAGCTCCCGTATCCGTAGAGCAAGGTAGGATTGCCTTCTTGGCGACGCAGGTCTTTCTTGTACACCAAGGATACCGGAATTTCCGTGCCGTCGGAGGCCTTGACCCAAATGCGCTCTGACCGGTAATCCGAGGGCTGATGTCCACCAACCACTTCCTGGGTCTTGAGAACACGTTCAAGACGCTTGGCCATATCATAGGCCACGATTCGAGTCGGGGTGGTGAGGGAGGAATACGAGTAGCGAAGTTCTGAGCTCTTGTAATCTCGGTTGATTTCCGTACCCACGGTGTAGACGGGATCGGGGAAGGCCAAGTAGTGATCATCGGATCCGTCCCAGCGTCGTACCCTTAACCTCTTGAGGCCTGCTTCTCGCTCTTCGATAACCAAGTAATCGCTGAAAATTTCAATGCCTTCCAAACGCACTTTGGGGCGATGGGGGATCACTTCTTGCCATTGATCAGGTTTTGAAGTCCCCACATCAGCTTTCATTAGCTTGAAATTCAGGGCCTTGTAATTGGTGAGCAAATAAAATTCGCGGTTATAGTCTTCGACGGAATAAAGTAAATCTTTTTGGCGTGGGCTGATGATCCTGAAGGCATCGTCAGGCTTGTCGGCCGGGAGGTAACGTTGTTCCGCGCTCAAGGTGCTTGAGCTCAGGATATAAAGGAAATCTTCGGATTTTCCGGCAAAGACATAGGTGCTGAAGGTTTCGTCCATCTCCTTAAAGACTAACTCTTTGCGGGTTGCATCCTGTCCAAGCCGGTGTTTCCAAATGCAATCAGCCCGCAGGGTCTGGGCGTCCGAGGTTCCAAAGAAAATCGTCCGGTTATCGGCAGCCCATGCGGCGGAACCGTTCGCTGGAAATACACGATCCGGCAGATCATTTCCAGAGCGAAGGTCCTTCACGCACAATGTATATTGGCGCCTGCCCACGGTATCCATGAAGAACAGGAGGTAACGATTGTCAGGGCTTACTTTGAGGCCCGTAACATTGAAATACCCATGCCCTTCGGCGTAGCGATTGGCATCGAGCATGATTTCTTCCGGGGCCTCCATGCTGCCCATGCGTCGGCAATAGACTGCATAATCCTGACCTTTTTGCACTTTGGAATAATACCAATACCCCTTCGAGAAATAGGGGACATTGCGATCGTCCTCTTTGATCCTCCCTTTCATTTCCTCAAAGAGCTTGGCTTGCAGGTCCTTGGTATGGGCAAGTTTGGCTTCTGCATAGGCATTCTCGGCGCGTAGGTAATCCAGGACCTCCGGATTTTCGCGTTGATTGAGCCAGAAATAAGGATCAACCAGGGTATCCCCGTGCACAACCGTGGTGTGCGGTATAGGGCGAACATCGGGAGGGGTTATGTTTTGCGCTTGGCTGGGGTTCATGGTGTTAACAATAAGGGCAGAGACTGCAAGAGCGGTCAAAATTGGTAGAACTCGAAAGTTTACTATGGAATGCATAAGGGGTCAATTTAGAAATTTCAAAAGGCTTATGGTTAGGGATGGGGTCGTCAAAGGTCCTCACGGAAGACCTCGATGGATTTGGTCACTTTCACAAGGTCCGTGAAGCGACCTTCGTAGCGGGTGGCTTTGACCATATGGTTATCAATCCAATGGTAGTTGCCGCCTCTGGGTTTGTTCATAAGCAGTCCGTGGTGCTTGAAGCCCCTGCTTTGGAGCCAGGCTTCGGTGATTTCCCGCAAATCCTCGGTTCGACTCGTAAAAAAGGTGATGACATGCCCTTCATCGTACCAGCGGTTGCAGGTATCCAAGGCATCGGGGTAATGAGCGCAGTCTTTCATGCGCTCCGGCTCCTCGTTGGGTACATCTTCGCAGATGGTTCCATCGATGTCGATCAGGTAATTTTTGACCCCTTCGGGAAGTACAGGACTGGCCAATCGCCCGTATTCATCCTGGGCTTTGTTGAGATTATTTTCCATTAATTGGACGTAAGCGTTTTTGAATTTTAGTGGTCAATTGGATATAGAGTATCGCCTCGAAATTACTTGAAATTCCAAGCAGGTCAAAACCTCAGTAAACTTTTAAGGGATCAAAAAATGCCCCTTGGTATCCAAGAGGCATTCAAAAAAAAATATTCGTCGGGGTGAGAGGATTCGAACCTCCGACCACACGCCCCCCAGACGTGTACGCTAACCGGACTGCGCTACACCCCGATGACCTCCTTGAGGCCCCCGGTCTTAAACCGGGATGCAAATATACACCGATGCAGGAACGACGCAAGGCCACGCAGGCTGGCTAAGTGGTCTATGCGTTTAACAGCGGATATTGGCTTCCTTATGGCTATTTTGCGCTAGCAATTCAGATCAACAGGGATGAAAGTACTGATTACAGGGGCTAACGGCTTGTTGGGGCAAAAGTTGCTCCACCGCTTGGCTCAAGAGCCGGGCCTCCAAATTATGGCTACAGGGCGAGGAGAGCAGCGACTTGCCATGGGCTCTGGTTCGTATGCCTACAGGTCCCTCGATGTTACCAACCGCGAGGCGGTTAGGGATTTTATGGCAGAATACAGACCCGATTGCGTGATCCATACAGCAGCCATGACCCAGGTTGACGATTGCGAGAAAGACCCGAACGCATGCCGAACGAACAACGTGGATGCGGTGCGTTTTGTGGCCGAGGCCTGTGAACCCTGGGGGACCCATTTGGTTCATTTGTCTACTGATTTTGTTTTTGACGGACAAAGCGGCCCCTATCTGGAAGAGGATGAACCCAATCCCTTGAGTATTTATGGGCAATCCAAGACCGATGCCGAACAAATAATCAGGCAATATGCGGGCCCTTGGTCCATCGTGCGGACGGTGCTGGTCTATGGTTTGGCCGCAGACATGAGTCGTTCCAATATTGTGTTGTGGGTCAAAAAGTCTTTGGAAGAAGGTCGCGTAATTCGCATCGTGTCGGATCAATTTCGAACACCCACCTTGGCAGAAGATTTGGCGGAGGGCTGCTGCCAAGTGGCCTTGCGCAAAGCCACAGGGATTTACAACATTAGCGGGGGGGAGTACATGTCCGTCCTGGAAATGGCGAGGCGTATTGCCAGGTACTTTCAGTTAAAAGAGAGATTAATAGAACCCACTACCACAACGGCCTTGGGACAGCCAGCGGCCCGACCACTTTTGAGCGGCTTCCTCATTGACAAGGCAAGGCGAGATTTGAATTATTCACCCCATACCTTGGAAGAGGGTATCGCCATGATTTTGGAACAATTTGGCGTTCAATCCAAGAATAATGAACCAATTTCCACTTAACAATTAATTATGAGCAGCAATCAAGAGTCATGGGGATCCCGATTGGGTTTAATTCTTGCCATGGCGGGCAATGCGGTAGGGCTTGGCAATTTTCTTCGATTCCCCGTACAGGCTATTCAGAATGGGGGAGGGGCCTTTATCATCCCTTATTTGGTCTGCTTCCTGTTGATGGGTATTCCCCTGTTGTGGGTTGAGTGGGCAACAGGACGTTTTGGTGGGAAGAAAGGGAACCATTCAACCCCTTTCATTTTGCATGAGTTGGATCCGAAGCGAGCCTTGTGGAAATATGTAGGTGTCTTTGGGATATTCACCAACATTGCCGTGGCAGCCTATTATTGCTACCTGGAAAGTTGGACATTGAATTATGTATGGATGTTTATTCAAGGTGGATTTGACGGAATGGGACAGGATGGGGTTGCAAATTATTTTGCTTCCTACATCACCATGAATCAAAATCATACAGCCATATATTTTTGGTTGCTTTGCCTGTTGTTGAATACCTATATTCTTTCTAAAGGACTGTCCGGTGGTGTGGAGAAAGCGGCCAAAGTGGGGATGCCACTGCTCCTGCTGTTCGGTTTGTTTTTGGCTTACAAAGGAATTACCCTCAAAGCTGGTGAATTTGGGGCTTTGTTGGATGGAACGGTTGGCTTGAATTTTTTGTGGACTCCCAATTTTGACTCTATCTGGAATACCAAAGTTTGGTTAGCTGCCGCAGGACAAATCTTTTTTACGTTGAGCGTAGGCATGGGTTCCATACAATGTTATGCGGCCTATGTCCGCAGCAAACAAGATATTGCATTGAACGCCATGTCCGCAGGTTGGATGAATGAGTTTGTGGAGGTTGTCTTGGGCAGCTCCATTCTCATTCCAATTGCGATTGGCTATTTAGGCGTGGACCAAGTGGTTGAGCTAACCAAAAGTGGCGGTTTGGGACTAGGGTTCAAAACCTTGCCGTATTTGTTTACCCAATGGGGCCCATTGATGGGGGCCGTTGCAGGTACATGCTGGTTTGGCCTTTTGTTTTTTGCAGGAATTACCTCATCGTTGGCTATGGGGACCCCGGTCATGGCATTTTTGAGGGATGAATTTGGGTGGAAGCGTGGTCCCTCCGCGTGGACTTTTGGGTTGATTGTTTTGGTGTTGGGTGCGCCCACTGTTTTCTTCTTCAACGAAGGGGTTTTTGATGAATACGATTATTGGGCGGGGACGGTCAGTTTGGTGCTCTTTGCCTTGCTCGAAGTCATTTTGTTTGCATGGGTTTTTGGAATGGACAAAGGCTGGAAAGAAATTAACGAAGGGGCCGATATGAAAATTCCAACGGTGTACCGCTTCATAATTCAATACGTCACCCCGCTTATTTTGCTCGCGGTCTTTTTGGGGTCCTTGCCGGATATTATCTCCAAAATTCAGAACCCAGGCAACCATTACGTTCAGGGAGCGAGAATTCTCTTGCTCGCACTCTATGCCGGAATCGCCTACGCTGTTTATGTAGCTTACCGCCGCCGTAAAACAAGAATTTAATTCAAATCCCTTAATTCTTTCAAACCTGAGAACGATGACCAACCTTGCTTTGATTACCTTGCTGCTATCTCAAGGAATTGTTACGGCATTTACCGGATTTTTTTTGTGGAAGGTGTTGAATAGTCCACCTGAATCCACGGAGAATTCAACCCATGATTCGGATGGAGATGTTGCTTGATATCGATGAGATCGTTTTGGGTTTATTCCATAGCTCGTATTGGTAAGCAAGAGGCCCTGGGTTTGGGATTCTTGTCCCTAATGACTTGGGCGGTCCCCGCCTTCCGGGAATGGTCAATGCCCAATGAAGGGTCGGTAGAGGTTAAGGATCCCTATCTCTTGGGGTTGATTCAGGAGGTGCAGGATGAAGAAAGGCTGAACAGGAAAAATACCCAAGAAGGCAAAGCGTTTTTATCCAAACTTAGGCCCGGGGAACATATCGATTTGAACAAGGCAGACACGAGCGAATTGATGCGATTACGAGGGGTAGGGCCTTCCTTGGCACGAAGAATTTGGACTTATCGGAACAGGTTAGGAGGTTTTGTTCATGCCCATCAATTGCTGGAAGTCTACGGGATGGATAGCATCACGTTTGAGGTTGTGCAGAGGTATGTTACATTGGAAAGCTCGTCGATTCAACAAATAAGTATCAACAAAGCGGATGTGGAGGTTTTGTCTAATCACCCTTACGTGGGTTGGTCGCTTGCAAAGCGTATGGTGGCCTACCGTCGCCAGCATGGGCCTTATCGTTCAAGCAACGAACTTTTTCAAATCCTAGGCACAGACTCATCGCAATGGCTGAGGGCTTTGCCTTACCTGAAGCCCTAAGGAAAGAGGAACTCTGCCGTTGGTGGCTTCTTGGTTTAGGCGTAGTTTTGAGCCATGGATTTTAAGACCTCAGAAAGCACCCGCATGATTGGCTCTTCCGTGAAGGAATTTGCCATGCGTCGAATCAAGCCCTTCTCCATGGAATGGGATGAGAGCCAGGAATTCCCTCGCGATTTGTTTAAAGAAATGGGGCAATTGGGGTTGATGGGCGTTTTGGTTCCCGAGGCCTATGGGGGAACCGGTTTGGGCTACGAGGAATATGTAGAGGCCATTGTGGAACTGTCCAAGGCGGATCCTTCCATAGGGCTTTCCATGGCGGCTCATAACTCCCTGTGCACAGGCCATATCATGGCTTTTGGGAACGAAGAACAGAAGCGCCGCTGGTTGCCTCGTTTGGCATCGGGCGAGTGGATCGGAGCTTGGGGTTTGACCGAGCCCAATACCGGATCGGATGCGATGCGGATGTTGACGACCGCAGTGGATAAGGGCGATCATTGGCTATTGAATGGTGCCAAATGTTGGATAACCCACGGGAATTCTGCGGAAATTGCGGTAGTCATGGTGAGAACGGGGGAGCTCTTGGATTCCCATGGCATTTCTGCCTTGGTGGTGGAGCGGGGCACCGAAGGTTGGCTCCAAGGACGCAAAGAAAACAAATTGGGCATGCGCTGTTCCGAGACGACGGAAATGATTTTCAAAGACTGCAAAGTCCCCAAGGAGAACCTTTTGGGGAAAGTCGGAGATGGATTTGTGCAGGCTATGAAAATTCTAGACGGAGGTCGCATCAGTATTGCCGCCTTGTCCCTGGGCATAGCCAAAGGGGCCTTGGAGGCAGCGGTGCAGTATGCGGGTGAACGCCAACAATTCGGGAAGCCTATTGCTGAATTCCAGGGGATTGCCTTCAAGTTGGCGGATATGGCTACTGAAATAGAAGCCGCACAGCTCTTGACGATGGAAGCCGCTGCGCTCAAGAATGCCGGTAAGCCTGTAACCAAAGTCTCCGCAATGGCCAAATACTATGCATCAGAGGTCGCGGTGCGGGCATCAACCGAGGCCGTCCAAATCTTTGGCGGATACGGTTACACCAAAGATTTCCCCGTAGAAAAGTACTACCGTGACTCCAAACTCTGCACCATTGGGGAAGGAACCAGTGAAATCCAAAAATTGGTCATCGCAAGGCAATTGTTCAAAGAATCCTGATTACCTTTGCCCTCCTTATTTACTAAGCATGCTCAAAATCGATCTCAAAGACAACGAAGCCGTAGACAAGGCCCTCAAGCGTTTCAAGAAGAAATTCGAGAAAACAGGGGTTCTTAAGGAATTGCGTGCTCGTCAGGCTTTTGAAAAGCCATCGATCAGGTCGCGTCAACAGCGATTGCGCGCGGTTTACCGCCAGCAACTCCTGCAGACCGACGTCGTTTAAGGACCAGTCCAATGACTTAAATTTGCGGTATCCATGGATTACCGCAATTTTATGCGCTATTTGCGCATCGAAAAGAGGGTTTCGGCCCATACCCTTGCGGCTTATACCTTGGATTTGGATCAAGTCAACGAATACCTAAGCGCAGAATGGGGTCTTGGTGACCCCGAATTTCCCAAAACTCTGCACCTTCGTTCCTGGTTAATCTCGCTCATGGAGCAGGGATTGCAAGCAAGGTCCATCAATCGAAAGATTTCTACGCTCAAAACCTATTTCAAATTCATGATTCGCGAGGGTTTGCACCCTGGTCCAGATCCTTGCAGGGCTCTCCAAAGACCCAAAACACCCAAAAATTTACCTCGGTCGGTAAGTATAGGCTCCATGGAGCGGCTTTTGGGGGAAGGTTTGCCTGAAGATTTCATTGAATTGAGGGATCGTTGTGTGGTGGAATTGTTGTACGGTTGCGGTCTGCGTAGAGCAGAGCTTATTCAACTACAATGGCAAGACTGGGACCGGTCGAATTCACAGATCAAGGTCACCGGCAAACGATCCAAAGTCAGGATTTTGCCCTTGACCGGGGAATTAATGGAGATTTTGAAGCATTATTGCAGCGCTTGGGAGCAATGTGGTCCCCTAAATACGAGTCAAAGCCTTTTTGTCACCAAAAAAGGGGAGGCTTTGTACCCTAAACTGGTTGGTGATATTGTTCGAAAGGCTTTGAGCAGGGTGAGCACCCAGAATCAGCGCAGTCCGCATGTCCTTCGTCACAGCTTTGCTACCCATTTGCTGGACAATGGGGCCGACCTTAATGCTGTTAAAACCCTATTGGGCCACGCAAATTTGGCGGCAACGCAGATCTACACCCATCAGTCCATCGAAAAGCTCAAAGAAATACACCGCAAGACCCACCCCAAAGGGTAAAGTTTCTGCCGCAATACGGCACGAAAAAACGCTTATTTTTTTTGAATCTAGTGCTTTTTGAGAAGTTTTTCAGTATCTTTGCATTCCTTTTGTCAAACCCTATCCTCTGATGGGATTTTTTCGGGTCAAACCGAGGCGAAGGGTCGTTCTTTAAAGCTTGCTGTGCCTCCTTAGCTCAGCTGGTAGAGCAACTGATTTGTAATCAGTAGGTCGCTGGTTCGAATCCGGCAGGGGGCTCGGATACGGGGAGATACCAGAGTGGCCAAATGGGACCGACTGTAACTCGGTTGGGAAACCTTCGGAGGTTCGAATCCTCCTCTCCCCACCCGTGGCAGGCCCAAATATTGCTTCACCATGCGGGAGTAGCTCAGTTGGTAGAGCGACAGCCTTCCAAGCTGTAGGTCGCGGGTTCGAACCTCGTCTCCCGCTCCAGAATCAGGAATCTTCGGATATCCTGCTCAGGGGTGCTCTGTTCGGATTCACGCTTCCCTCGGAATCCGCTCCATCCACGCCAGCAGCGAGACATTCACCCGCCGTTGTAGCTCAGGGGTAGAGCACTTCCTTGGTAAGGAAGAGGTCGTGAGTTCAATTCTCATCAACGGCTCATTTCCTGTTCTGCTTTTTGCTCATTCGCCGGTGTCCGCTATTCATGTTTTCGTTCAATTCCTCAACAATCATCACCCTTTAACAAGCCCAAACAAACAAAATCTACAACCATGGCAAAGGAAAAATTTGACCGCTCCAAACCCCACGTCAACATCGGCACCATCGGCCACGTTGACCACGGTAAAACCACATTGACTGCCGCTATCACCAAAGTTTTGGCTGAAGCCGGTTTGTCAGAAGCCCGCTCTTTTGACTCCATTGACTCTGCTCCAGAAGAGAAAGAGCGCGGTATCACCATCAACACGGCTCACGTAGAATACTCCACGGCCAATCGTCACTATGCTCACGTTGACTGTCCTGGTCACGCCGACTACGTGAAGAACATGGTTACGGGTGCTGCCCAAATGGATGGTGCGATTATCGTTGTCGCAGCAACAGACGGACCAATGCCCCAAACCCGTGAGCACATCCTGCTTGCTCGTCAGGTTGGTGTACCGGCCCTTGTTGTATTCATGAACAAAGTGGATATGGTTGACGACCCCGAGCTTCTTGAGCTTGTTGAAATGGAAATCCGTGAGCTCCTAAGTTTCTACGAATTCCCAGGGGATGATATTCCTGTCATTCAGGGTTCAGCTTTGGGTGCCCTCAATGGGGAGCAGAAGTGGGTACAAACCGTCATTGATTTGATGGACAAAGTGGATTCTTACATCCAGACCCCACCTCGTATGACCGAGCTCCCATTCTTGATGCCCGTCGAAGACGTGTTCTCGATCACAGGTCGTGGTACCGTCGCCACCGGTCGTATCGAGCGCGGTGTCATCAACTCTGGTGATCCAGTCGATATCATCGGTATGGGTGCCGAAAACCTAAAATCCACTGTAACTGGTGTGGAAATGTTCCGCAAGATTTTGGACCGTGGTGAAGCTGGTGACAATACGGGTCTTCTTCTCCGTGGTATCGAGAAAACCGATATCCGTCGCGGGATGGTTATTTGTAAGCCAGGTTCCGTAACCCCTCACCACGAATTTAAGGCTGAGGTTTACGTTTTGTCGAAAGAAGAAGGTGGCCGTCACACCCCATTCTTCAACAAGTATCGCCCACAGTTCTATTTTCGTACCACGGACGTTACCGGGGAGATTGCTCTTCCTGCTGGAACTGAAATGGTTATGCCTGGTGATAACATTTCCGTGGTCGTGAAGTTGATTTCTCCGATTGCGATGGAGAAAGGTCTTCGTTTCGCGATCCGTGAAGGTGGCCGTACCGTAGGTGCTGGCCAGGTCACCGAAATCATTGCCTAAACCAAGGGCCGTAAGCGGCGAAATCTCCCTGACCCCTCAGTGGAGATTTCGCTGTCTTTACGGGTGTAGCTCAATTGGCAGAGCGATGGTCTCCAAAACCATAGGCTGGGAGTTCGAGTCTCTCCACCCGTGCTGATCTGAATCGCCTGCAATCATAACCTTTCATTTCCAAGCATGAACAAATTCATCGTTTACATCAAAGAATCCAGGGAGGAACTGCTCCACAAGACCAGTTGGCCAACTTGGGAACAATTGCAAGACTCCCTTATGGTAGTTATTGTTGCTTCTCTGTTGTTTTCCCTTTTGATTTATTTGATGGATGTTGGGTTCTCTTCGCTTTTGAGTGGTTTTTATCATCTTTTTCAATAGGATTAAGTACACTTTTTCTTCAATCCAATCAACAAGACAATCCCAATGGAATCGAAATGGTATGTAGTTCGCGCCATTAGCGGCAAAGAACGCAAGGCCAAGGAATGCATGGAATCCGAGATTGCCTACGTAGGCATGACCGACCTTGTATCCCAGATTCTTATTCCCATGGAGAAGGTCTTGCAGCTTAAGGACGGAAAGAAGGTTATCAAAGAGCGGAATATTTTGCCTGGATACATCTTGCTGGAAGCCAAGCTTAACGCAGACCTCGCTGCTGCGATAATCCAAACCCCCAACGTAATTGGATTTCTCGGAGGAGATAATCCAACGCCCATGAGGGAATCGGAAATTAACCGGATGTTGGGTAAAGCGGATCAGGTGGCTGACCAAGCAGAAAGCATGGTGAATCCCTACCGCATGGGTGAATCTGTGAAGGTTATGGATGGTCCCTTCAACGAGTTTGTGGGGGTTATCGAGGAAATTAACGAAGAGAAAAAGAAGCTTAAGGTTATGGTCAAAATCTTTGGCCGTAGAACTCCAATAGAACTCAATTTCATGCAAGTTGAGAAAATTTCATAAAACATCAGTACATCCCACCCCTCATTGAAGTAAATCGTTATGGCTAAGGAAGTTTCAGCTTTTATTAAACTGCAAATCAAGGGCGGTTCTGCCAATCCTGCTCCTCCCGTTGGACCCGCTTTGGGTTCCAAAGGGGTTAATATTATGGAGTTCTGCAAGCAATTCAATGCCAGAACCCAAGACAAAGCGGGTAAAGTTCTGCCGGTAGTCATTAGTGTTTATGCCGATAAATCTTTTGATTTTATCGTTAAAGCTCCACCGGTTGCTGTTCAATTGATTGAGGCCTCCAAGGTTGCCAAGGGTTCTGCGGAACCTAACCGCAAAAAGGTGGGTCAGGTGACTTGGGAACAAGTCAAAACCATTGCTGAAGACAAAATTCAAGACATGAACGCTTTTAAAATTGAATCGGCTATGAAAATGGTGGCTGGAACTGCGCGCAGTTTGGGTTTAACCATCACCGGTAAAGCCCCATGGGAAGCCGAAGCCACTGTAGCCTAAAATTTGAACTAATCTCTAAATACGTATTCCGTGTCTGCTCAAACCAAAAACCAGAAAAAAGCCCAGGCTCAAGTTGATGCCAACAAAGCGTACAGGCTAAGTGAGGCCAGCGAGTTGGTCAAACAAATTACCTTCACCAAATTCGATGCCTCTGTGGATGTCAATGTCCGATTGGGCGTGGACCCCCGGAAAGCCAACCAAATGGTCCGTGGTATTGTAACTCTACCCCACGGTACAGGTAAGGTTGCCAGAGTTTTGGTTCTCTGCAATCCTGACAAAGAAGCTGAGGCCAAAGCGGCAGGCGCTGACTATGTTGGTTTGGATGAGTTTATTCAGAAAATTGAAGGTGGTTGGACCGATGTTGACGTAATCATTACCCAACCGGGAATTATGGCCAAGGTTGGTCGCTTAGGACGTGTCCTTGGGCCTAGAGGCTTGATGCCTAATCCCAAGACCGGAACGGTGACTGACGAGGTCGGCAAGGCAGTTAATGAGGTCAAAGCTGGTAAAATCGATTTCAAGGTTGACAAGTTTGGAATCGTTCACGCAGGAATAGGCCGTGTTTCCTTTTCTCCCAAACAATTGGAAGAAAATGCTACCGAGCTTATTCAAAGCATCGTTCGACTCAAACCATCGGCTGCCAAAGGAACTTATATCAAGAGTATCTATTTGTCTTCGACCATGAGCCCTGGTATTTGTATTGAACCTAAATCCATTGCGGGTACGTAATCTTCTATTCGGCGTTCCTCAAAACCTTATTCACGTTATTCCATAAGCTATGACCAGAGATGAAAAACGCGAAGCAATTGACGGCTTGGCCTCAAAAATTGCTTCCAGTCCATTCTTTTATTTGACAGACTCCTCGTCCCTCAATGTTGAAACCATCAACAAATTCAGGCGTTTGTGCTTCCAGCGTGGCGTGGAGTTTCGGGTAGTGAAAAACACCCTCCTTCGCAAAGCGATGGAGCAAGTTGGGACCGGTTACGAGGAGTTGTTTCCTGCCCTCAAAGGCTCTACATCAATCTTGATTGCTGAGCAAGGAAATACGGCTGCACGCATGCTCAAAGAGTTTCGTAAAGAGTCGCCAAAGCCTTTGTTGAAAGCCGCTTACATTGATTCCGCTATTTATATTGGTGATAACCAATTGGATGCGCTCACCATCATCAAGTCCAAGAACGAATTGATCGGAGAGTTGGTTGGCCTCCTGCAGTCTCCTGCCCGCAATGTAATCTCAGCTTTGCAATCTGGCGGATCTACTATCGCTGGACTTGTCAAAACCTTGGAATCCCGAGCCGCATAAAATCAAACTTCTAATTCCCATAGCTTCCATCTCTTTTTATACAAACACACAAATTAAACAAAACCCTAAAAACCCCATATCATGGCAGATCTCAAAGCTTTCGCTGAACAACTGGTCAACCTCACAGTTAAAGAGGTAAACGAATTGGCCAAAATTCTTAAGGACGAGTATGGCATTGAACCAGCAGCCGCGGCTGTTGCTGTAGCTGGTCCTGCTGCTGGTGGCGGAGACGCCCCTGCTGCTGCTGCTGCTCAAACTGAGTTTGATGTAATCCTTAAGGATGCAGGTGCCAACAAGCTTGCCGTCGTGAAATTGGTCAAGGATTTGACTGGTCTTGGTCTCAAAGAAGCCAAAGAATTGGTTGACGGTGCACCCAAGTCGGTTAAGGAAAAATGTCCGAAGGACGAAGCTGACGCTCTCAAATCCAAATTGGAAGAGGCCGGTGCTCAGGTGGAAGTTAAGTAAACTTCCCTTTGCATTGTTGGCTGTGAGGACGAAAACCAGGTTTTCGTCCTCACAGCCGCTTGTGTTTTGTTCAGGTACATTTTTTAAACCCCATCCCCTTGACCACCAAAACCACCCCCGAAGGACGTATTACCTTTTCGTCGGTTCTAAATCCCTTAGATTATCCAGATTTTCTTGATATTCAGCTGAAATCCTTCAAGGATTTTTTTCAGTTGGAAACACTGCCTGAGAACCGAAAGCACGATGGTCTCTACAGGGTATTCGCTGAAAACTTTCCGATATCGGACACAAGGAATAATTTCGTTCTTGAGTTTCTGGATTATTTCGTAGATCCACCCAGGTATAGCATCGAAGAATGCATCGAAAGAGGGTTGACCTACAACGTGCCGTTGAAGGCCAAGGTTCGTTTATCCTGCAACGATAAGGATCACGAGGATTTTGAAACCATTGAGCAAGAAGTTTACTTGGGTCTTATTCCTTACATGACTCCCAAGGGAACCTTTGTGATCAATGGCTCTGAAAGGGTAATTGTTTCACAGCTTCATCGTTCACCCGGGGTTTTCTTTGGCCAGACTTTGCATAGCAACGGCTCCAAACTGTACTCTGCACGAATTATTCCCTTCAAGGGATCTTGGATTGAGTTCGCGACGGACGTGAACAATGTTATGTATGCCTACATTGACCGAAAAAAGAAATTTCCAGTCACCACCTTGTTGAGGGCCATAGGCTTCAACGCTGACAAAGATATCTTGAATATTTTTGACTTGTCTGACGAGGTTAAGGTTAGTAAGGCTGCCTTAAAAAAGGCTGTGGGCCGGAGATTTGCCGCTAGGGTACTCAAAAGTTGGGTTGAAGATTTTGTGGATGAATCAACTGGTGAAGTATCCAATATTTCCAGAAATGAAATTTTGATTGAGAGGGATGTGGTGATGGAGGATGGGATGATTGATATTATCGTTGATTCGGGAGTTAAGTCTGTAATTTTCCACAAAGAAGATGTAAATGCAGGGGATTACTCCATCATTTTTAATACCTTGAACAAAGACACCTCCAATTCCGAAAAGGAGGCCTTGGATCATATTTACAGACAATTGAGGAACGCCGATCCGCCGGATGACGAATCCGCAAGGCAGATCATTGAAAAGTTATTCTTTTCGGATAAGCGTTACGATTTAGGTGAGGTTGGTCGTTACCGCATCAATAGGAAATTGGGTATGCAGACCTCGACTGATGTTAGAGTTCTTACCCGAGATGATATTGTGGCGATTGTGAAATACCTCATTCAACTTTCCAACTCCAAAGCGGACGTGGATGATATTGACCACTTGAGCAATCGTCGCGTGCGCACCGTGGGTGAACAGTTGTTTGCACAGTTTGGAGTCGGTTTGGCAAGGATGGCCAGAACGATTCGTGAAAGGATGAACATTCGTGATAACGAAGTTTTCGCGCCAACAGACTTGATCAATGCTAGAACATTGAGTTCGGTGATTAATTCCTTTTTTGGGACCAATCAGCTGAGTCAGTTCATGGATCAAACGAATCCTTTGGCAGAAATCACGCACAAGCGTCGTTTATCAGCCCTGGGGCCTGGTGGTTTATCGCGCGAGCGTGCCGGGTTTGAAGTAAGGGACGTCCACTATACCCACTACGGAAGGCTTTGTACCATTGAGACCCCCGAAGGTCCTAACATTGGTTTGATTTCGTCGTTGTGTACCCATGCCAAGGTCAATAACATGGGTTTCATTGAGACCCCCTATTGGAAAGTAAACGGGGGTAAGGTTACTTTGGAAAAGGGAGTAGGAAACCTACCCGATTCCGGATGGACAGCAACATTCCTCAGCGCAGAAGATGAGGATAACCGCACAATTGCCCAAGCTAGCTCCGATGTGGATCTAAAGGGAAATTTCAAAACCAATCAAGTGAAGGCCCGCCTCATGGGAGACTTCCCGACGGTGGACCCCAAAGAGATTGAATACATGGACGTGGCCCCCAATCAAATTGTGGGGATTGCCGCTTCCCTCATTCCTTTCTTGGAGCACGATGATGCGAACCGCGCTTTGATGGGTTCGAATATGCAGCGCCAAGCAGTTCCCCTGCTTCGACCCCAGGCTCCTATTGTGGGTACTGGTTTGGAAGGTAGGGTGGCCAGAGATTCTCGTGCGATGATTAACGCAGAGGGAAAAGGCGTGGTGGAATATGTCGATGCAAATTCAATTGTTGTGCGTTATGAGCGTTCTTCAGAGGAACGTCTTGTTTCCTTCCAATCGGATGTTCGTACCTACAACCTCATCAAGTTCCGCAAGACCAACCAATATACCTGCGTTAATCATATTCCGTTGGTGCGTGTGGGCGATAAGGTTTCCAAGGGCGATGTCTTAGTGGAGGGTTATGCGACCCAGCAGGGCGAACTTGCTTTGGGCCGTAACCTCAAGGTTGCCTTCATGCCATGGCAGGGGTATAATTTTGAAGATGCGATTGTTATTTCTGAGCGTGTTGTCCGTGAGGACTGGTTTACGTCGGTCCACATTGAGGAATTTGAATTGCAGGTTCGGGACACCAAGCGTGGTGAAGAAGAACTTACTGCAGATATTCCCAACGTTTCCGAAGAAGCGACCAAAGACCTTGACGAAAACGGCTTAATCCGTATTGGGGCGGAAGTACGGGAAGGGGATATCCTTATTGGTAAAATCACTCCCAAAGGAGAAAGCGATCCATCGCCTGAAGAAAAATTGTTACGCGCCATCTTTGGGGAAAAGGCCGGGGATGTCAAAGACGCCTCCTTGCGGGTTCCACCGTCCATGACGGGGGTGGTGATCGACAAGAAATTGTTCACCCGTGTTCGTCGCGACAAATCCGGTAAGGATCAAGAGAAAATGTTGACTGAAAGAATCGACAAGGAATTTGAAAGGGAGTCTACGGCCCTTAAGACTTTGCTTGTTGACAAGCTCATGGAAGTGGCCGAAGGCAAAGTGTCTCAGGGGGTCTTCAACAAGTTGGGTGAAGAAATTATTCCCAAGGGCGTGAAATTCACGCGTAAAGGATTCAACGAAATTGATTACGATAAGGTCAATGCCAAAGGGTGGTTGCTAGATAAAGAGAAAAGCGAACTTATTGAGCGTCTCCACAAGAATTACATGCTCAGGCTTTCTGAATTAAGTGGGGAGTCCAAAAGGCGTAAATTCAGTATCCAAGTTGGAGACGAATTGCCATCCGGCATCAATCAATTGGCCAAGGTTTATGTTGCCCAAAAGCGCAAACTCAAGGTAGGTGATAAAATGGCCGGTCGTCACGGTAACAAAGGAATCGTGGCCAGAATCGTTCGTGATGAAGATATGCCCTTCACGGCGGATGGTAAACCGGTGGATATTGTTTTGAATCCCTTGGGTGTACCGTCCAGGATGAACCTTGGGCAGATTTACGAATCCGTTTTGGCATGGGCCGGACAAGAATTAGGCGTCAAGTTTGCGACACCTATTTTTGACGGAGCCAGTTACGACGAAGTAAAGGATTACACCATCAAAGCGGGTATCCCGGAACTTGGAGGAACCCAGTTGTACGATGGGCAGACCGGGATGGCCTTTGACCAGAAGACCACGGTCGGGGTAATCTATATGCTCAAGTTGGGCCACATGGTGGACGACAAGATGCACGCCCGTTCAATTGGGCCATATTCGCTGATTACCCAACAACCGTTGGGTGGTAAAGCGCAGTTTGGTGGTCAGCGTTTCGGGGAGATGGAGGTTTGGGCCCTCGAAGCCTTTGGGGCGTCCAATATTCTTCAAGAAATCTTAACCTACAAATCCGATGACATTGTAGGCAGAGCCAAGGCTTATGAGGCTATCGTGAAAGGTGATCCTCTGCCTCCGGCCAACATCCCGGAATCGTTCAATGTGTTATTGCATGAGCTTCGTGGCTTGTGTTTGGATGTCCAACTTGATTAAAGCCATACTATGTCGTTTAGAAAAGATTTGAAGGTCAAAAGCAATTTTACCAAGATTCGTATCGGGTTATCCTCACCGGAGGCCATCCTTGAGCGCAGCCAAGGAGAGGTTATCAAACCTGAAACCATCAATTACCGAACTTACAAGCCCGAAATGGGAGGTTTGTTTTGTGAAAGAATCTTTGGGCCAGTAAAGGACTACGAATGCCATTGCGGTAAATACAAGCGTATCCGTTACAAGGGTATCGTTTGTGATCGCTGTGGTGTCGAGGTTACCGAGAAAAAGGTCCGTCGCGATCGTATTGGTCATATCAAGTTGGTGGTACCGGTTGCTCATATTTGGTATTTCCGATCCTTGCCCAACAAAATTGGCTATTTGCTAGGTTTGCCAAGCAAGAAATTGGATATGATCATTTATTACGAAAGGTATGTGGTCATTCAAGCTGGGGTCAAAGATGGTCAGCTCCAAAAGATGGATTTCCTCACCGAGGAAGAATACCTTGACCATTTGGATTCCTTGCCCCGGGATAATCACCATTTGGATGACAGGGATCCCCAGAAGTTCATTGCCAAAATGGGAGCCGAGGCCATCAGTGATTTGCTGGAGCGAATTGACCTGGATGAACTTTCAGCGCAACTACGCTATCAGGCGGCGACAGAAACATCGCAGCAACGCAAAACCGAGGCCTTGAAGCGCCTCAAAATTGTGGAGGCCTTCCGTTCATCGAATCAAGGCGGACACATTAACCGTCCGGAATGGATGGTAGTACGGATGGTGCCCGTTATTCCACCTGAATTGCGTCCTTTAGTGCCCTTGGAAGGTGGTCGTTTTGCGACTTCTGATTTGAATGATTTGTACCGTCGTGTAATCATACGGAACAACCGCCTCAAGCGATTGATGGACATCAAAGCGCCGGACGTCATTCTACGGAATGAAAAACGTATGTTACAAGAGTCTGTAGATTCGTTGTTCGATAACAGCCGTAAAGTCAATGCCGTCAAAGCCGAGGGCAACAGGGCCCTTAAATCACTGAGCGATATGCTCAAAGGAAAGCAGGGGCGCTTCCGTCAAAATTTGTTAGGAAAGCGTGTTGACTATTCCGGTCGTTCGGTGATTGTGGTTGGACCTGAGCTCAAACTGCACGAGTGCGGTTTGCCCAAAGATATGGCCGCAGAATTATTCAAGCCCTTTGTCATTCGTAAATTAATCGAAAGAGGGATCGTCAAAACAGTGAAGTCCGCCAAGAAATTGGTGGATCGCAAAGATGCGGTCGTTTGGGATATCTTGGAGAATGTTTTGAAAGGTCATCCAGTTTTGCTAAACCGAGCCCCAACCTTGCACCGATTGGGAATTCAGTCTTTTCAGCCTAAATTGATCGAAGGGAAAGCAATTCAATTGCATCCTCTGGTTTGTACGGCCTTCAATGCTGACTTTGACGGTGACCAAATGGCGGTTCATGTACCGCTCGGCAATGCGGCAATCTTGGAGGCTCAGCTTCTGATGTTGGCGTCCCATAACATTTTGAATCCCGCGAACGGATCACCGATCACGGTGCCTTCTCAGGACATGGTTCTTGGATTGTATTACATCACCAAGGGTCGTAAATCGACTGACACCGAAAAAATCAAAGGGGAAGGACTCACCTTCTATTCCGAGGAAGAAGCCATCATCGCGCACAACGAGGGTAGAGTGGCTCTGCACGCTTGGGTGAAGGTTCGCGTAAATGTTCGCAACGAATCCGGTGAGTTGGTTCGCAGAATTGTGGATACGACCATGGGCCGTATCCTTTTTAACGTGGCCATTCCCGAAGCAGTTGGGTATGTGAATGAATTGATGACCAAGAAATCCCTGAGGGATTTGATTGGCATGATTGTTCGCGAGACGGATATTCCTACCACAGCCGCTTTCTTGGATCAAATAAAAGAGATTGGCTTCAAAATGGCCTTCAAAGGCGGTTTGTCCTTCAACCTGAACGATGTGATGGTTCCGGACAACAAAGTGACCCTGATTGACGCGGCTCACAAAGAGGTGGAGGAGGTGACCGGTAACTACAACATGGGTTTCATCACCAACAACGAGCGATACAACCAGGTCATTGATATTTGGACCCGTACCAACTCGAGGATTACCGACACCTTGATGAAGGAAATTGCCGCGGACAAGCAAGGCTTCAATTCGGTTTACATGATGTTGGATAGTGGTGCTCGTGGTTCCAAGGAGCAGATTCGTCAGCTTGGTGGAATGAGGGGCTTGATGGCCAAGCCACAAAAAAGTGGTGGTGCCGGTGAAATCATCGAGAACCCCATCTTATCCAACTTCAAAGAGGGCCTCAACGTGTTGGAGTATTTTATCTCCACCCACGGTGCACGGAAAGGTCTCGCCGATACAGCCCTCAAAACGGCGGATGCCGGTTACTTGACTCGTCGTCTTCACGATGTTGCCCAGGATGTGATCATCAACGAAGAAGATTGTGGTACGCTACGGGGGATTGAGGTAACGGCGCTCAAGGACAACGAGGATGTCGTGGAGTCGCTGAAGGAAAGAATTGTAGGTCGTGTTACGGCCTCCGATGTGGTGAATCCTTTGGATAACAAAGTGATTCTGGCTGCCGGAGAAGAAATCACGGAGGCGATTGCCACGATGATTGAAGCCTCCCCGGTGGAAGCGGTAGAAATACGATCTGTATTGACTTGTGCTTCGGTTACCGGGGTTTGCGTAAAATGTTACGGACGTAATCTTGCTACAAACCGCACGGTGCAAATTGGTGAATCCGTGGGGGTTATTGCGGCGCAATCCATTGGAGAACCCGGTACCCAGTTAACCCTCCGTACATTCCACGTGGGGGGTGTTGCGGGGAACATTGCTACCGAGTCTCAATTGGTGGCCAAATTTGACGGATTGGTGGAATTTGACGAAGTACGTACGGTAATGACTTCTTCCTCTGAAAATAATAATCAAGGGGGTGTAGTGGAAATTGTGGTTTCACGTTCGGGCGAAATCAAAATCATGGATCCCAAAACAAGGCTCCCCATGATGACCAATGTATTACCTTACGGCGCAACCTTGTTTACCAAGGCCGGTGCCAAGATCAAGAAAGGTGATCTCATTTGTTCATGGGATCCTTACAATGCTTTGATCATTTCTGAATTCAAGGGTAAGGGGGATTTTGAACACATTGCTGAGGGTGTGACTTACCGCGAAGAATCGGACGAGCAAACTGGTCACAAAGAAAAGGTGATCATCGACACTAAGGATAAAGCTAGGAATCCAGCGATTTTAATTGTGGATTCCAAGAAAAATGTTTTGAGGACTTACAACCTTCCTGTGGGTGCTCACCTTCAAGTGAACGAAGGCGATGTTATTCTTCCTGGAACCATCCTTGCCAAGATTCCTCGCTCGACGACCAAAACCAGGGATATTACCGGTGGTCTACCGCGCGTGACCGAACTTTTCGAAGCAAGAAACCCGTCCAATCCTGCGGTTGTTTCTGAAATTGATGGTGTTGTCACTTTTGGAGGCGTCAAAAGAGGAAACCGGGAGATTCAAATTGAATCCAGGGACGGCCAAATCAAAAAGTATTTGGTTCCCTTGAGCAAACATATCTTGGTCCAAGACAAAGATTTTGTGAAAGCAGGGGATCCGCTATCCGATGGCGCTATTACCCCGGCTGCAATTTTGTCGATTAAAGGGCCAGGAGCCGTTCAAGAGTATTTGGTGAATAATATTCAAGAAGTCTACCGCCTGCAGGGCGTGAAAATTAATGATAAGCACTTTGAAGTTATTGTTCGTCAAATGATGCAAAAGGTTGTCATCATCGATCCAGGTAACACAACATTCTTGGAACAAGAGGTCGTGAATAAGCAGGATTTCATTCGTGAGAATGATGATATTATTGACAAACAAATTATTCTTGATCCAGGGGATTCCAATGTGTTACGACAAGGCCAAATCGTCCCTATGCGCAAGGTTCGTGATGAGAATTCTGCACTCAAGCGTAGGGATATGAAGCCTGTTGACTTCGCGCGCGCCATGCCGGCGACTTCACAGCCCCTCCTTCAAGGGATCACCAGGGCCTCTTTGGGCACCAAGAGTTTTGTCTCTGCAGCATCCTTCCAAGAAACCACCAAGGTTCTCAACGAAGCGGCAATTGCGGGTAAGGTTGATGAATTATTGGGCCTTAAGGAGAACGTTATCGTGGGCCACCTTATTCCGGCCGGAACGGGAGTGCGCGCTTACGAGAAGATTGTGGTTGGATCCATGGAAGAGTATCAGCGTTTGATGGCCTCCAAGGAAGAATTCGAGACGGAAGAATCCGTGATTTTAGACTAATTGATTTTCCATTTTTTAATAAAACAAACCATGAGTCAGCAAGGTTCAAATCCGGAAAATCAAATCAACATTGAATTGGATGAACAAACCGCCGAAGGGGTGTACAGCAATTTGGCCATCATTACCCATTCCAATGCAGAGTTTGTGGTTGATTTTGTTCGAATGATGCCTGGCCTTCCGAAGGCCAAGGTTAAATCACGCATTGTACTGACGCCACAACATGCAAAGCGTTTGCTCCATGCATTGGCCGATAACATTGATAAGTTTGAGCAAGCGCACGGGGATATCGATCTCGGAGAAGTTATGGGCGGGGGATCCCTGCCTATGACTTTTGGGGGCCCTACAGCCCAGGCCTAAAATTTGCTGGACCGTCCTGATTTATAGGACCGTCCTTTTACTATGGTTGCAAGAGGTAACGTTGCACGGACCTTCCACCTCGCAGATCTTGAAACTGTAGAAGGTAATAACCTTGGGATAGGGATTGATTATTAGTGTTTCCCGAAAAGATGTCCCACTCCAATAGATTTTGTTGGCAGGCTTCAGGGCTCCATTGCTTGGTGCTCATTGTTCGGCCGGTGAGGTCCATGATCCGGGCCTCTAGGCCCAAGGGGAGTTCCAATTCGCTGATACCCACCGTGAGCAAACCGTTGCCAGGGTTGGGGTAAACGGTGGGTGAGCGCATCAAAAATTCTTGAATTCCAACAGGTGGGATGACGACAACCTCCTTGTGCTGAAGGAGTGAGTCGACGCATTGGTTTGCTCCGTAAACCCAAAGGCTTATGGGATATACCCCGGGTTGGTTGTAACGTTTCTGAGGGGCGTAGCCTGCGGTGAGTGGAGAACCATCACCAAAATTCCATACGTAATAGGACCCGTATTGACTTTGATTCAACAGGCCTAACAAAGCACCCCGAACGATGGTATCTCTCGTCAGGGAAAATGCGGCAACAGGAGTGTAGGGAATGCTGATGATGCGTGTGATGCTGTCGGTCCCAAAGCGGTTGTATGCGATCAGGGTAACCGACACAGAACCTGGCGGAGGGTTTAGGGTAACCTGCGTGGCGGCAGAGGTCAAGCCACCTGGCAACAGCCAACGAATACTGTCTGCAAAGGTTGCATCCGATCGAACCTGCAATTGGATGGGTCTGCACCCTGATGTTTCCCAATCAAACGAAGCTATGGGAGCCATAGAATCCACCAAGACCTGAAAGTCATCCAAGTAGAGGTTATTGCCCTGGCGATTAAAGAACTCCACTCGAAGGATCACCGAAGAGGCAGGCCTCAAATGGGCAAGATCCAAGGTGTCTCTTCGCCATT
>VGFN01000009.1 GCA_016868875.1 Bacteroidota bacterium | reverse complement strand
AGTTTATTTCCGCGGGCCAGCCCTACGCCCCATTCCGCGTCCCCATGGATTCCATCATGGCCAGAAGGTACTCTTATACGGAACCTCATGAATCCTCTTTGTTGGTATTTGATTCCGTCTATGTGGTCAATCAGAACCCGGATGCGCCCAGTAATTTCGGGGAATTCAGTATTTATGCCGATTCCACGGTGACTTCAGGCCTGAGGGTTCGAGGCGGGGTTTCCTTGTCAAGTCTGGACTTGGGGCAGAACTTCAATACCGATTCCCTGACATTCCGTCAGCATTTGAATTTCATCCGAGGCATTCTGACCTACAATTTTGGAAACTGGAAGCTACAGCCTAGGAATCGCAACGATGTTTACGGTTTTGGGACATCCACAGGGACCTCGGTTCGTCAAGTGCCTGCGATAGCCAGCACCCGATTGCGGATTTTCCCCAATCCGGGGACGGATAGGGTCAGGTTGGCTCTGGATTTGGAGGGGGATGTGACGGTTCGAATTCGTGTAATGGATGCTCAAGGGCGCCTACACCACCAGGATCAATGGGATCTGCAGGCCGGAAACGCCCACGGTGACTTGGAAACTGCCGGGTGGCCTCAAGGTATTTATTTGGTGGAGGTCCTTCATCAAGGCGGATTTGGCCTCGAACGCTTGCTGATTCGTCGTCCATAGGGAGCCTATTGGACGGCCATGGATGTGGGTAAATTTGGGATTGAACAAGGTTTGGCACGGGATTTGTGTCTAATTTTGCACCAAAGCCCCGTCCATGGATGCAAAATTTTCCCCTAAGGTCAAGGATGTCATCGCCTTCAGCCGAGAAGAAGCTGTTCGCTTGGGGCATGATTATATCGATGCCAGTCATTTGCTCTTGGGTCTTATTCGCGAAGGCGATGGGCAAGCGATCAAAACCCTGCGCAACCTTGGGGTAAACATCGATAAGCTCAAGGCCGCTATCGAAGATTCCATGCGGCATACCGGCGAAAAGGAAGGCCTGCAAGCAGGCCAAATTCCTTTGACCAAACAAGCGGAAAAAATCTTAAAGATTACCTTTTTGGAGGCCAAGTATTTCAAAAGCGAATTGATAGGCACCGTCCATTTGTTATTGTCTATTCTGCGTGACGAAGATTGCATGGCCAACAGGGTCCTCGAAAAATTTGATATTACCTACGAACTGGTCAAGGAAGAGGTTGAAGCCATGATTGAAGGTAGAGAAAGAACGGAGCCACCGGCTACGCCTCGTTCTTCTTACGAAGATGCTTACGGGGAAGACGACAAAAAGGGTAACGGTGATTTGCCTCGTAAATCCGCCAATCCCAAAAGTAAAACCCCGGTCCTTGACAACTTTGGACGTGACTTATCGCAACTTGCCGAAGATGGACGTCTGGACCCCATTATTGGAAGAGATTCCGAAATTGAAAGGGTATCCCAAATTCTTAGCCGTCGCAAGAAAAACAACCCTATCCTCATCGGTGAACCCGGAGTCGGAAAGACGGCTATTGCCGAAGGTTTGGCTCTTCGAATTCATCAGAAGAAGGTTTCAAGAATTTTGTTTGATAAGCGTATCGTGACTTTGGATCTCTCTTCTTTGGTAGCTGGCACCAAATACCGAGGCCAGTTCGAAGAGCGGATGAAGGCGGTGATGAACGAGTTGGAAAAGTCCCCCGATGTGATTTTGTTCATCGATGAAATTCATACGATGGTGGGCGCCGGAGGTGCTTCAGGATCCTTGGATGCCAGTAACATGTTCAAGCCTGCCTTATCCAGAGGAGAATTGCAATGCATTGGCGCAACAACCTTGAACGAATACCGTCAATTTATCGAGAAGGACGGCGCATTGGACCGCCGTTTTCAAAAAGTCATGGTGGATCCGCCTTCGGCAGAGGAAACCCTACAGATTTTGCATAACATTAAGCATAAATACGAAGACCACCATCAGGTAGCCTATACCCAGGATGCTTTGGCTGCTTGTGTTAAACTAACGGACCGTTACATATCGGACAGGCATTTACCGGACAAAGCCATTGATGCATTGGATGAAGCCGGTGCTAGGGTGCATATCGGGAACATCAAAGTTCCTCAAGAAGTTATTCAGTTGGAGGCTGCCTTGGAGGAAATACGGGAACTCAAAAACAAAGTGGTCAAAAGCCAGCGCTACGAAGAAGCCGCCAAGCTCAGGGATAACGAAAAGCATGTTCTGGAAGATCTGGAACAAGCCAAGAATCGTTGGGAAGAAGAATCTCGGCGTACTCGTTTCACGGTTGACGAGGATCATATCGCGGAGGTGGTGGCCATGATGACCGGTGTGCCGGTCAAACGCATCGCTCAATCAGAAGCAGAACGAATCGGCAAAATGGCCTCTGATTTGAAGGAAAAGGTAATCGGTCAGGACAAGGCTGTAGAGGCGGTCAGTAAGGCAATCCTACGGACCAGAGCCGGTCTCAAAGATCCCCGTAAGCCCATTGGTTCGTTTATTTTCTTGGGCCCAACCGGGGTGGGTAAAACCGAATTGGCCAAGGAACTCGCTCGATACATGTTTGATACCGAGGATGCCTTGGTCCGTATCGACATGAGTGAATACATGGAGAAATTCTCTGTGTCTCGCTTGGTGGGAGCGCCTCCAGGATATGTAGGGTACGAAGAAGGCGGTCAACTAACAGAGCGCGTTCGGCGTAAACCTTATTCGGTAATTCTCTTGGATGAGGTGGAGAAGGCCCATCCGGATATTTTCAATTTGTTGTTGCAAGTTTTGGATGATGGCCAGTTAACGGACGGATTAGGCCGTAAGATTGACTTCAAAAACACCTTGATCATCTTGACTTCGAATATTGGGTCTCGACAGTTAAAGGATTTTGGCACCGGTGTAGGTTTTACTACGCCAAGCAAGGTGGAAGCCCGGGAAAAAGAAAGCTCAGCGGTTATTCAAGGCGCCCTCAAGAAAACCTTTTCTCCCGAGTTTTTGAATCGAATTGACGACGTAATCATCTTTAACCCGCTGGAGCGTCAGGAATTGGATAAGATTATCCAATTGACCCTTGCCTCGGTCTTGCTTAGAATTAACGATTTAGGGCATCAGGTAACGCTAAGCGCCAAAGCCATGGATTTGCTTGCCGAGAAAGGTTATGACCCACAATTTGGGGCAAGGCCGTTGAAGAGGGCGATTCAAAAATATGTGGAGGATGTGGTGGCCGAACAAATGATGAGTGGGCAATTGCCTCAAGGCGCTGTATTGAACCTTGATGTCAATGATGAGGGCCAAATGCAGGTTCAGGTAAGTCAACCTTCGGACCTTGCTGCTTCCGTCGAAGGAAAATCTTCTTCGGCCACGTCTGCCAAACCTTCTCGTAAAATCAAAGGTTCCTCATCAACTTCAAGCTCCGATGAAGTAAGCGATGAAAAACCTATTTCATCCGATGGGGTGTAGCCTAGGGCCATGGCTTTGACCTTTGTCGATGACCTTGGGGCTCGTGGATTACTTCCCTTAACCTATACCCATGGTCCTCAGGAATGTCGGGTGGGTATCCTGACCTTATCCCAAAAGTGGAATTTGTTATGGCGTCGTCAAGAAGCCACCTTGTCGGTAAATTCACGACTCCTCCCCAACGATGCCCTTCTGCTCGCGGCACAATCGTTGAGTCAAGGCAAGGGTTTGCGTCAAGGAGGTCAAAATTTGGCATGGCATGGTCAGGCCGACCGTGTAGAATGGACGAATTGGGATGGTGAAGCAGAATGGATTACCTATCCTGAGGATATTTTCTTGAAGAATGGTTCTCAGATCCAAAGGGATGTGCGTTGGCTATTGGAAGCGGGTGGGGAATGGGCTTTGCCGGCCTGGTCGCAACGCGTTGATCCGGATCCCCATACGGCAGTATATCGTCCTGAACAGGTCTATGTGCATCCTTCGGCGATTGTTCGCGCGGCAGTCCTTGACGCTTCGGATGGCCCAATATGGATCGGGGAGTCGGCGGAAATTATGGCGGGAAGCATGATCAAAGGTCCCGTGGCCATAGGCGAACACTGCAGCATCAAAATGGGGGCCAAAATTTACGGCGACAGCACCGTGGGCCCCTATTGCAAAGTTGGCGGTGAGGTGTCCAATTCGGTGATCCATTCGTATTCGAACAAGGGACACGATGGATTCATGGGGAACTCGGTTATCGGTCGTTGGTGCAATTGGGGAGCGGATACCAACAATTCCAACCTCAAGAATAATTACGAGCAGGTGAAGTTATGGGATATTGCTACGGGAACTTTTCGAAATACCGGACTTACGTTCTGCGGCTTGATCATGGGAGATCATTCCAAATGCGGGATCAACACCATGTTCAATACGGGGACGGTGGTTGGGGTTGGGGCCAATATTTTTGGGGGTGGCTTTGTTCGGCAATTCATTCCATCTTTTGGCTGGGGCGGAACCCAGGGAATGGAAACTTTTCGCTTTGATAAATTTGCCCAGACCGCCGAAAAAGTGATGCAAAGACGGGGACTCGCCCTGTCGGATGAAGAGAGGGAACTTCTTCAACGTATTTACGAGGCCACTGCGGTTCATCGGACCTGGGAGAAAAAATAGAAACAGGCCTTGCAATTTAATTTCAAATTTCACAGGTCAACCAAGTATTAAAATTCATGAAGATGACCAAACGCAGGCCTTTGATTTTGGGAAATTGGAAAATGAACACCCTGCCGGAGGAGGGACGCCTGGTGGCTAGGCAAATGGTGCCTATGATCCGGGGTGGTTTGCATTGGGATTTGGATTGGGGATTGGCGATACCGTTCACGCATTTGGGGGCTCTGCGCTCGGAACTGGAGGGATCGGGAATGATGGGGGCTCAGGACTGTTCAGCGCATCTTCAAGGAGCCTATACCGGAGAAATATCGGCCGGCAGCTTGGCTGCGATGCACTGCAGCTTCGCCTTGGTTGGGCATAGTGAACGTCGTCTGCACCACCATGAAAGCTCCACCACATGCGGTCTCAAAATTGACCGCTTGCGCGAACATGGTTTGATGTCGGTCTATTGTGTTGGGGAAACCTTGGAACAACGTCAAGAGGGCAGCTTCAACGAAGTGATTTCCTCGCAATTGATGGAAGCATTGGGTTCTCGGATTCAGGATTTGAATCATGGTTCATTGGCGATTGCCTACGAACCGGTTTGGGCCATTGGGACTGGTCTGACCGCGAGCCCGCAACAAGCCAACGAAGTGCATGCCATGATCCGTGCTTGGGTTGCTCAAAACGGAGGTTCAAGCACAGCCGAACAAATCCGCATCCTTTACGGGGGGTCTGTGAATGCCTCCAATGCCAAGGAGCTTTTGGCTTGCGCGGATGTGGACGGGGCCTTGGTGGGCGGCGCCTCCCTCAAGGCCAGGGACTTTGCTGATATTGTGTTAAGTTCAGTGGACTAAACGATGGGGGGTTCTTACCTGCGTTGGCGCCTGGGGGTTGCAGACGAAAGTTCCTGTGAATTGTTCATGGCCTTGCTTGGTGAGGTTGGGTTTGAAGCCTTCGAAACGATGCCCATGAATCCAGAGGGGGTAGGGGTTCTCGCGGACCACCCAAAGCAGGATAGTCCTTCGCCAATTGTTATGGAAGCCTATGGGCTTGTCGAAATCATAGGCCCTCGATTTCAAGACCATTGGTTGCGAGAGAACGAGGACAAGATTCTGTGGATTGATGGACCGCACCCCATGCCGAATACCAATTGGAATGCGGAATGGGAATCCAATTTTGAGCCCGTTCGTTTGGGGACATCCCTGGGACTGCGTGCTCCTTTTCACGAGCCTATGGGGGACGTGGATCTGGAATTGGTCATGATGCCGAGGATGTCCTTCGGCACAGGGCATCATGAAACCACCTTGCTGATGAGTTGGTGGCTGTTAGGGGCACCCACCGAACAAACCATTCAAATTGGTCAGAAGGTGTTATGGAAATCCGGCCCTCAAAGGGTCGATACGGTAGAGGGATTGCTGCTGTACCAAAATCCAAAACAGGACGCTCCATTTCCTCGTCTTAAAGGAATACGAGTTTTGGATATGGGGTGCGGAACAGGGATCTTAGGCATACTGGCTGCACGATTAGGCGCCTCATCGGTTATTGGAATCGATGTTGAAGCATGGTCCGCCGAAAATGCTGCAGAGAATGCAACCCGAAACGCCGTACCTGCCCCGGGCTCGCATGCCGATTGGCTATGTGGGGATGCGGAAATGTTGCCAAGTTTGTGGGCCGTGCATGGAAAATTTGATTTAATCTTGGCCAATATCAACCGGAATATTCTCTTAAAGGATATGGCCGCGTACGATGGCTCCCTGCAGCCAGGGGGGCAATTATGGCTAAGTGGTTTTTACACAGAAGATCACGGGGTCTTGTTGCAGGAGGCCAAGCGGTTGGGGTTAATCTGTGTGGGGTCCGCTGCGCTGAACCAATGGAGTACTTTGTTGTTTGAAAAAGTTTAACCCCTGGAACATGAGGGTTTACGATCGCTTCAGCGCATTATCGCTTGGGGATAGCACTAAGGCCAAGCCAGAATTTGATGTTTTGGAATTGGAAGATGAGGGCAGTAACCTTGTTTTACATAACGATGACGTGAACACCTTTGGGCATGTCATCGAATGTTTGATGAGGTACTGTGAGCATAGCGCAGAGCAGGCCGAACAATGCGCATGGATTGTGCACCTTAACGGAAAATGCCAAGTCAAATCCGGTACTTACGTGGATTTGCTGCCTGTTCAAGCCGTCTTGGCAGACCAGGGCCTGTGGGTGACGATTGAATAAAGCAAAGTCGACCCTAATCCTAGTCCAAGTTTAGGGGAGAGGGGCAAAGTAGCCGGGTTCCGCCGAGGCCATCAAAGACCAAACCGTTTCCACCACATCATCCACCGAGGGTTTGCTGAAATAATCCCCATCGGAGCCGTAGGCTGGTCGGTGAGCCTGTGCGGTTAAGGTTTGGGGTGCCCAATCCAAGAGGAGGAAACCGCCTTGCCGCTCCAAGATTTGTTGCAATAGGTAGGCTGATGCTCCCCCGGGCACATCCTCGTCCAAAACCAAGAGACGTGACGTTTTCTGGAGTGACTTGGCGCAAAGCCCTTCTTCGTCAAAAGGCAATAAGCTCTGAGCGTCGATGACCTCTACCGATATGCCAAGACCCTCCAAAAGGTCAGAGGCCTCCATGGCAATACGGCAACAAGACCCGTAAGTGACCAAGGTCAAATCTTCCCCTTGGCGAAGGATTTCGGCCTGCCCGGGTATAACACAAAGATTATGCAAATTGGAGGGCATGGTTTCTTTGAGGCGATAACCGTTTAGGCATTCGATGATCAAGGCGGGTTCATCGCTTTTCATAAGGGTGTTGTAGAAACCTACGGCTTGAACCATGTTGCGTGGGACCAAGACGTGCATCCCCCGTAGGGCATGCAGAATCATCCCCATGGGGGATCCGGAATGCCATATTCCTTCCAGCCGATGGCCACGGGTACGTACTATTAGAGGGGCTTTCTGGCCACCAGCGGTGCGGTATTGCAAGGTGGCAACATCATCGCTCAGAATTTGAAGGGCGTAGAGCAGGTAGTCCATGTACTGAATTTCCACTAGAGGCCGTAGGCCCCGCATGGCTGCTCCCATGCCTTGACCCACAATGCTCATTTCACGAATACCGGTATCCGAAACGCGTAGATCTCCATACTTTTCCTGCAATCCGGCAAAACCTTGATTGACATCTCCGATTTTGCCGACATCTTCCCCCAGGGCGACGAATCGGGGATCTTCACGAAGCCAGTAATCAAAGCAACGGTTGAGGATTTCGAAGCCGTTGACCGATTCCGCATTTTCAGCGTATTGTGCTCCTACTGGTTGAACCTTGACCGCCGCATCGGAGGATTGGCTGTGCAGGCCGCGGTTGTATAACAACGAATGAAGACCTTCCAGCCGAGAGCGCAGTCCGAGGCTTTGTCGGTAGGCTCCTTGCACCGAATCGGAAGCCCAAGTGCTAATGCCCAGGCGATGGGCCGTCCAAAGGCTTCTTCGAAGGGCCTGCATGATATCCCTACGCAGCGGCTCACGTTCTGCACGCAAATCAGCAATGGATCGCTCAACGGCAGCGGCACATTGGGTTAGGAGATTGTTCCACGTCGGGGAATCGATATTTCCCACGGCGGTTTCGGCTGAACGATCCTTGGTGGACACTGTGGAGATTTGGGTTTGGAGCGCCGTGGACCAGGCCTCCAGGCTTTGCAGGGTTTCCGAGGTCCAGGAGTTTAGGTCATCGCGGAAGGCATGGTAAGCCTTGTTCAAGGCTTCCTTGGCGCGGGTTGCGGCTTCTGTTTCGATATGGTCCAAGGTTTCTGCATCAGCAAAGCCTTGGGACAGAATCCAGGCCCTCATACGGGTCAAACCGTCGTGGTCTTTTTCCCATTGAAGCCTTTCGGGCGATTTGTATCGCTCATGGGATCCCGAGGTGCTGTGTCCCTGAGGTTGGGTGAGTTCGGTCACATGAAAGAGTACCGGCATGTGCTCTTGGCGGCACAAATCCGCAGCCTTGAGGTAGAGGGCGCAGAGTCGGGGATAATCCCATCCTGGGCAGGTGTACAGTCGATACCCGTTCCCATCTGGTCCCGTACGGAAGCCTTGGAGCAAGGTACCAATATTTTCTTTGGTGGTTTGATAGGCTGCAGGAACAGAGATGCCGTATCCATCATCCCAAATGGACACAAAGAGCGGAACTTGCAGAACCCCCCCGGCGTTGATGACTTCCCAAAAATGGCCTTCGCTGGTGGAAGCATTTCCGATAGTCACGTAGGATATCTCATGGCCACCTCGGCTAAATTTGGAAGGAGAAGGAAGATTAGGCAAAGCCCTGTACAGCTTGGAAGCATAGGCAATGCCCAGGCCTCTGCCCATTTGGCCGCCGGTAGGGGAGATATCGGCCGTGGATTGCGGTTTGTCTGTCAAATTCACCGACTGACCTTGATGGTCCAGCCATCGGGTTGCAAAATGCCCGTTCATCGACCTTCCCCCCGAAGCGGGTTCATGCTCCACGGAGGTATGAGCATATAACTGCGCAAAAAAACCTTCCAACGTCATCATGCCCGTTGCCAACATAAAGGTTTGATCCCGATAATATCCTGAGCGTATATCACCATCCCTGAAGGCTTTGGCCATCGCCAATTGAGGTAGTTCTTTGCCATCGCCAAAGATTCCGAACTTGGCTTTGCCGGTCAAGACTTCCTTGCGACCCAAGAGGCTGGCATGGCGGCTTTCCCAACCCGTACGGTAGTCGCGTAGCACTTCGGCCACCAATTCCTCTTTGTTCAAGGCGGTTTGCGACGGGGAGGGAGCAGTTTTTGCGGGTATTTCCATTCGAAAAAAGGTGGAATAAGCTAACCGAAATTGAGAAGTGGATGGTCCAGGTTAGGAAGCAAAGATAAAGGACGGAAAAAATCCAGAGAGGTACAATTTTTGAACAAAGGGGCCGTATATAAATGAAATTCACATTATTTTTGAACTCTAAAACAAACATCTTCCATGAAAACAGTCTTATCGTTTGCTCTCGCTTTGGGTTTAGGCTTCTCTGCGATGGCTCAGACCACCGAAACCAAAGACAAACCCGCTTTCAAGTTCAAGGCCGAAACCCATGATTTCGGGAAGATTAAAGAAGGCGTTCAGGCTACCCACGAATTCGAATTCACGAATACCGGTAAGGGACCTTTGATTATTTCCAACGTTGCCGCATCATGCGGTTGCACCACTCCCGATTGGACCCGTGAGCCGATTCCTCCCGGAAAGACCGGTAAAATCAAAGCCGTTTACAATTCCCAAGGTCGTCCAGGTCAGTTCACTAAACAAGTCACGGTAACCTCCAATGCGGCAGAAGCCACCAAAGTACTCACCATATCCGGTTTGGTGGAGAAGGTGGAACCAGGTGTACCCGAAACCAAGCCAGCGGCCAGTCCGGTGAGCAAACCTTAAAGATCCAATACGGCCAACCCAGGCCTGCATTCAGCAAGGACGAATCCTTGCAAGTGGTGAAGACCCGTGTACCTTTGCACGGGTCTTTTTTTATGCCAAAAATTTCAAACCGGGGACATTCCATGCCTGCTTCGCCAATTCGGCGATTGGTCCCATATGCAGAGGCCGCCAAGCAAAGCGGTACCACCGTATTTCATCTTAACATCGGTCAACCGGATATCGCCACGGCCCCAGCATTTTGGGAAGGGGTCGCCGCTTATCATGATAAGGTTCTCTCGTATTCGCATTCTGCGGGCCTTGTGCAATACCGACAGGCCTATGCAGACAACTTGAACCGTAAAGGCTACGGGCTCACCGCAGAGGATGTGCTCATCAGCACCGGAGGTTCCGAGGCCTTGGTCATGACCATGATGGCTTGCTTTGATCCCGGCGATGAGGTGCTCATACCGGAGCCTTTTTATGCCAACTACAACGGATTTGCCGCGATGGGTGGTGTGGTGGTCCGCCCTTTCACCACCACGATCGAGGAGCGTTTCGCCTTGCCCGAAGTGGAGGCTGTCGAAGCAGCCATCGGCCCCAAAACCAGGGCCCTCATGATTTGCAATCCCAACAACCCCACCGGCACCTTGTACTCCAAAGCTGAATTGGAAGCCTTGGCCGGTTTGTGTCTGAAGCACGACCTTTTTCTCATCGCGGACGAAGTGTACCGCGAATTTGTGTACGATGGTCAGCAACATACTTCTATTTTGGGAATCCATGGGCTCGAGCAAAATGCGGTCGTGGTGGAAAGCACCTCCAAAATGTACAGCGCCTGCGGGGCCCGAATAGGAGCCTTGATCACCAAGAATCAGGATTTGATGGCGACAGCGCTCAAATACGCGCAGGCACGTTTGAGTCCGCCAACTTTGGAACAAATGGGCGCCATGGCGGCCCTGCTCCATACCGGTCCTCATTACTTCGACGAAGTCAGAGCGGAATATGTTAGCCGACGTAATCTCATGGTGCAGGCGCTCTCCGCAATGCCGGGCGTGACCTGTCCTCGACCCGGCGGGGCATTCTATGCGGTCGCTCGATTACCGATTACCGACAGTGATGATTTTTGCCGGTGGATGCTGGAGCATCATCGCCACGAAGGAGCCACCGTGATGATGGCCCCGGCCACCGGATTCTATGCGACACCCGGTTTGGGCAGGGACGAAGTTCGCTTGGCTTATGTCTTGGAGAAAACTAATCTCGCGATGGCCATGGATTGCCTGGCTACAGGCTTGGCCGCTTACCGAGGAGCTTGAACCAGGAGCTACCTTAACGGTTCCCGAACTCTTCCTGCAACAAGGCGATATCCCTTTGCAGAATTTCGCAGTCCGCCCATTGGGTCCCGTCGTATAACCCGCGAATTCTTCCCTTGGGATCGATGAGCAAAAATTGCCCGGAATGCAGAAAGCCACCGGGAGCACCGCGATCCGCTCCTGCACTTAACAAATAATATTGCTCGGCCAAGCGGTGAATTTCTTCTTCTTTGCCCCGTAACAAAAGCCATTGCCGTGAGGAGGGTTTTACCCCGTGCCGCTCCGCGTAATCGGCAAGGACTTCCCGAGTATCTCTTTGGGGGTCTATGGTGTATGAAATAAATCGGAGCCCGATAGGCGGGGTGATCTTGGATGGAATCCTGGATGGAATCTGCTGTGCTTGGGCATACAGCTTTGCCATGTGTAGGCTCATATCGATGCAAATCCCCGGGCAGGAGGCAAAGAAAAAGTCCACCACGCGAATTTGCCCCTTCAAAGAATCGTGATGGAATCCAACCCCGTATTGGTCCTCCAAGGCAATCTCCGGAAATTCACGAAAAACCGTATCCGTTCGGCCATCCTTGCCCTCCATAATTTCCATGGGTCCCAAGATGGGTAAGCCGCTGGATGCCGGGTTATGACCCTTTGGGTTGTCTTCGTTACAGCCCGTGAGTAGCGCGAAGGCCAGCCCTGTATAAAGGCTGAATAAAGAAGGTTTGAGCATGAGGTTGATTGGCAAAATGGTTGAAGAGCGTATCAATGCTTTTTGATTGGTAAGGAAGTTTAATCCAAAACATAAGTTTTGCCTTTGATGGGCAGGGTGACTTGATAACCTTGGTCTTCCAGAGCATCTGCAAGGGCTTCCATGCGGTCTGGTTCCCCATGCACCAAAAAGACCCGGCGAAGGCGTGATGCTGGGGTTTGACAGACGAAACGTATCAGGCCGCTATGATCCGCATGCCCGCTGAAAACATCGGTGTAACATAATTTCGCTCGAACTTCCACCGTTCGCCCGTCCACTGTCAAGTATTTTTCTCCATCGGCTAGTTTGCGACCCAGACTGCCTTCGGCCATGTAACCGATAAACAAGATGGAGGCCCTGGAATTTTGCAATTGCTCTTTGAGATGGGTGTGGATTCGACCACCCTCGAGCATGCCCGATGCCGAAATCAGGATGGAAGGTCGGTAATCCGCAGCGATTTTGCGGCTCTGCCCTATGTTCTGTACAAAGCGTAAGCGCTCAAAGGAGAACACATCGCCGTACATGCTGATCATGTTCAAAGCGTCTCTCCCTAGCCAGTCCTCCATTTGTCTGTAAATTTCCGTGGACAAAATGGCCATGGGGGAATCCACATAGACAGGAACATCATTAGGTAATTTGCCGTCTTCGTAGAGCTGTTGCAGCACCAACAGAAAGGCCTGGGTCCTGCCCACACTAAAGGCGGGTACAATCAGCCGGCCACCTTCCACCTCAAGGGCTTGCCGTATGAATTCTTCCACGACCACGGTGGGTTTCCTGCTTTCTTGGTGGTTGACCCCTCCGTATGTGCTTTCGCAGACCAAATAATCCACTTCGGGCATGGGTTTGGGATCCGGCAATCCTGGATAATTGAACCGCCCTAGGTCCCCGCTGAAGCCAACGCGCAGCGTTTGATCGCCCTCTTTAATTTCAAAAACCACCGAAACGGCGCCCAAGAGATGCGAACAGGGGTACAGGGTGAGGGCTAGGTTTTGGCGAATTCGGTAAGTCTTCCCGGGACGAAGGGGATGAAATAGGCGAAGGCAATGTTCGGCATCTTGCTCCAGTCGATGGGCCAATTTGCGAAAGGCTTGATCCCCTTTCTTACGCCCTTTGGCCCTGCCGTGCAGATCGTCGGCCAAGCGTTTGGCTTGAAGCATGGCACTGTCCTTCAGGAGGACGGCACTGAGCTCCAAGGTGGGTTCGGTGCAGAGGATATCCCCCTTGTAGCCTTCTCGAACCAATTCCGGGAGCCTTCCGCAGTGATCCATGTGGGCATGGGTCAAGAAAACTAAATTGACGGAGGTAGGGTCGAATCCCAGCTCAGTTTCTTGTCCTTTGGGGCCCATTTCAAGGCCGCAATCGACCAGAATTTTGAAGCCGTCGCTGAGTTCCAGCAAGTGCATGCTGCCGGTGACTTGTTGTGCCGCCCCCCAAGAAGTTAGTGCAATGGGCATAGGCCGCAAACTTACCTGCGGGCTTCCATTGTCCATAATTCCAAGGGAGGGTTTGTGGATAAAGACCTTAGGATGTATTCGGTTTCGTTCCCGCAGAAGGCTAATTTTGTTCCAAACATCAATTCATTCAAAGCATAGCGACATGGAAATCACAGGCCAAATCATTCAACTCTTGCCGGAAGTGACCGGAACAGGGCGCAGCGGCAATAGTTGGCGCAAACAAGAATTTATACTGGAAACAAGGGGGCAATACCCTCGCAAAGTCTGCATGAGTCTGTGGGGCGACAAAATCGACCAATTCTCCTTACAAAGCGGTGCTGAAATCACCGCTTCGGTGGAAGTGGAGAGCAGGGAATACAACGGCAGATGGTACACCGATGTTCGTGCCTGGAAGATCGCCGCAGCCCAAGCCGGCGTTGGTCCTGCAGGGTCTCCATCCTCCATGGGATCGCCCAATCCATCCTCCTCGGCAGGTTCCTCTTACCCCAGCAGTTCCATGGGTTCCCCCTTGCCTGCTGAGCCGGATTATTCGGTGCAGGGTGGAGACGATATACCATTCTGATTGCTCGCATTTTGGCGGCTAGGAGAGCGGGTAAGGAACAAGGGGCAAAGCCATTGGCCACGGAAGAATTTCGGGCCTTGCTTTCAACCCATCCTACCTTTGTGGTTTTGGATGTCGAAGCAACCGGTGGAAAATTCCCGCCGGAGCGAATGATGGAGTTGGGGATGGTTCGAATGCAAGCGGGTAAGGCCTGGACTACCTGGGATTCTCTATTCAACCCGGATCGTGATATCCCCCCCTTTGTGGCAGACCTAACGGGAATTCGACAGAACATGGTGCAATCCGCGCCCAAATTTGCTCGTTGCGCCAAGGAGATCGATGCCTTTACCAAGGACGCTTGGCTTGTTGGGCATCCAGTGACCTTTGATTATCGGTATCTGCGCTACGAAATGGCATTGGCAGGCTTCGATTTCACCAGAAAATTGTTATGCACTCAACAATTAGCCCGGCATTTTCTTCCCGAACAACCCTCGTACTCCCTGGGTAAATTGTGCAGGGCCTTGGGCATCGAAACACAGGGACGGCACCGGGCCTTGGTCGATGCGCAGCTTACCGCCCATCTCTTTGAACGAATACTGGATGCAGCGATGCGGCATGACCTACCTTTGGGAGAGGACCGAACCCATGAACTTTGAAGCCCCCCTTGAGCCCCAATTTTCACCTTAAATACTCATAAGATGAGGAAGCCTATCGTACTTCTTTCCTGTGTTTTGCTCGTTGGACTTTGGTCGGCCTGCGAAAGCAATACGTCAACCCCTCAACGAATTCCCAACGAAGCGGCAAGGGGATCGCATGCGGTTCCAATAGAGCAATTTTTATCCGAGGCCCCTACAGGGCAGTATCTCGTATCGGATTCACGCAACGATAAGCCTCTCCTGTACCTGGTCTTCGCGATGGATTCCGGCAAAGTGCTATCGGCCAAGGTATCCGGATTCCCTGCCGGTTCTCCGTACAAGGAAAGCAGCCTTTGCAGCTTTTGTCCTTCCGATCATCCGGGTTATGGGAAGGCTTTGCGGGGCCTGCGTTTGCTTGAAGAATTACGGCCTGGCCGCAGGGGATGGATTGGGGGGCAGATGCTGGACCCTACCCTGGGGTATCGTTACCTCGCGGATTTGGAGCAGGGCAACGGCGAAGATTTATCCATTGTGTTACGAATCGGATCGCAACGAAGAGTGCTCTGGTTGCGCAAAGTTCAGGCCCCATAACATCCGGCATGAATCCTTCGATTGCACTGGCAATAAGGGGCTTAACTATCTCTCTTCAGGGCGGACCGGCCTTGGTCCGTGGTTTGAACCTGCATATAGGGCAAGGGGAATCGCTGGGGTTAGCGGGCGAGTCCGGTTCAGGTAAATCGTTGACGGCCCTCGCGATCATGGGTTTGTTGGACCCGAATCGCTTTGAGGTAAGCGGGCAAATGGAATGGACCCATCCCGTCACCGCCGAAACGATGTCATTGTTGGATGCCTCTCCCAAAGCATGGCAAACCCTTCGCGGTCGTGCCTTGGCAATGATCTTTCAGGAGCCCTTGACAGCCTTGAATCCCGTCATGCGTTGCGGCGCTCAATTGGAGGAATGCTTCTCGCTCTACTATCCCATGTGGAGCCGTGAACAGCGCAGAACAGGGATGGAAAAGGCCTTGCATGAAGTACAGCTGGAGGATACGGCAAGAATATTGCAGGCCTATCCCCATGAGTTAAGCGGCGGACAACGACAGCGTTTGATGATTGCCATGGCCTTGAGCGGCAATCCCTCCATGTTGATTGCTGATGAGCCTACCACGGCCCTGGATACCGAGGTTCAAGCATCCTTGGTGGCCTTGCTTGGGCAACTGCGGCGTGATCGAGGTTTGACCCTTTTGTTCATTAGCCATGATTTGCCTTTGATGAGCAATTTGGTGGACCGCTGGGCCTTGATGCACCAAGGTGACCTTCTGGAAACAGGGCCTGTCCACGCCTTGTCCAATGCCAAGGAATATCCTCAGATGGCCTCGTTGTTGGCGGCCAGACCCGACCCGAATCGTTTGCCTTTCCGTTCCACGGTGGAGGATCGTCACGGACTCTTGAAAGTCACGGATTTGTCATGGACTCTGCCCAATGGCCGTACGGTGGTCGATAACATTGCTTTGGATCTCGAAGCAGGAGGTTCTTTGGGGATTGTTGGCGCCTCGGGATCCGGCAAAAGCAGTCTGGCACGGATGATCGCCGGCCTTACACCACCTACCCAAGGACAGGTCTTTTTGAACGGTCAACCCCTGTGGGAACAAAGCCGTTTCATAGGAAATTTGGAAACGCGCTTGGCGATTCAAATGGTGTTCCAAGATCCTTACAGCAGCCTGAATCCGGTTCATGATGTCGAACAAATGTTAGGAACAGCCCTGCAACGAAAATTCCCTTCGCTTTCTCCCAAGGAGCGTCGTGAACGGGCCTACCATTGGATCGCCAAAGTTGGCTTGGAGCCAACTCGGGCTGCTTCGCGACGCCCAGCTTCTTTCTCCGGGGGGCAGAGGCAACGATTGGTTTTGGCCCGTGCCTTGTGTTTGCATCCTCAAATTCTGATTTGCGATGAATCGGTGGCCGCTTTGGATGGAACGGTTCAAGCTCAGATTTTGGAATTGCTCCTTGGCCTTCAGCAGGATTTGCAATTCGGGATGATTTTCATCACCCACGATTTATCCGTGGCAGGTACCTTATGCCATCGCCTGATGGTCATGGACCGGGGGCAGACGGTCGAAATTGCTTCCGCCCAAGAGGTCCTGCAAAGACCTCGGCACCCGTATACTCAACGCTTGATTCAATCCATACCCCGTGTCCAAATCTCCCAAGCGTCTTAGCCTGCGCCAGCAAATTCACCAAGAATCGGATCGTATCCTGCGTTGGTTCCGCGGATGCGATTTATCGGATACCGGTGGGGTTAGCGATCGCGATTTGGCGGTGGCTTTGGGGATCAGTGACCCTTTTGACTTAAATGTGATGGGACAAGCCCTCGACAAATTGGTGGCTCAGAAAATTCTCACCCGACGTCAAGACCTAAGCCTGCGTCTGACCAACAAGGTGACTTCCGGAGCTGGCCATGCTCGTGGCCAAGACCAAGCGACCCGGCATGGAGAGGGTATCCTCGCGAGAATGGAATTTACCCACGGTGGGTTGGCCTTTGCAAGGGCTGTGGACAGCGATGCCGATTGGATGGTCTCGTCGGAGCATGTACGAAGAGCCTTGCCCGGCGATCTGGTCCGCATCGTTCCCCTGAGTGCATTTCCATCCAGCAAAGGCAAAGGTCGGCGTCCTTCTTCATCGCGATCAACGAGCCAAGGAAGGGACCGGGCCGCGGTTGTGGAGGTTGTGGAGCGGTACCGAACCCATTTTGTGGGGACGGTTCGCCGCAAAGGTCAACGTTATTTTCTGGAACCGGATCTCAAGGGCTTTCAAGGGGGTTTGGAGCTTTTGCCACCTGCCCAACCTTTGGCAGGGCTAACCCGAGCATGGGATCAATCCGAGGGGCTCAAAGCCGTAGGGGCTTGGTTGGACTGGCCGGAATCTTCCCCTTGGCCCAGGGTAGAACTGGCCGAATGGCTGGGCAGTCCCGGAGAGCATTCGACAGAGATGGCGGCCATTGGGGTTGAATTTGGATTCTCCTTGCATTTTGGTGCGGAGGCTTTGCGTCAAGCCAGCCAACCTAGTCAATCTCTCGCCCCGAATGATCTCCAAGGCCGAAAGGATTTTCGGGGTATTCCCACCATGACCATCGATCCCCAGGATGCCAAGGATTTCGATGATGCCTTGTCCATTCGTCCCTTGGGTCAGGGTCGCTGGGAGGTTGGGGTTCATATTGCCGATGTTTCGTATTACGTGAGGCCTGGGACGGAGTTGGATAGGGAAGCGGCCTCCAGAGCAACTTCGGTGTACATGGTGCATCAAGTGTTACCGATGCTGCCCGAAAATTTATCCAACCTTGTATGTTCCCTGCGTCCCAACGAAGACAAACTGTGTTATTCTGCTGTTTTTGAGGTGGATGAAGAGGCGCGTATCCATTCGACCTGGATAGGCCGAACCTGCATTCGATCGCTTAGGCGCTTTTCCTACGAAGACGCCCAAACGGTGCTGGATACGGGCCAAGGGGATTGGGCCGAGGAATTGCAAGTATTGAATCGGATGGCGATCGGCATGCGTCAGCGGCGTTTTGAAGCGGGCTCGATCGGCTTTGAAACCGAAGAAATCCGTTTTCATCTGGATCCCCAAGGATTCCCCACCGAGGTCTGGGTCAAGGAGCGGAAACCGGCTCATATGTTGATTGAGGATTGGATGCTGATGGCCAACCGTGCGGTGGCCGAACATTTGACCAAGGCTGTGAGTGAACGTCGATTGCCCGCTTCGGTTTACCGGGTCCACGATTTCCCCGATCCGGAGCGCCTAGGCAAATTAGCTGATTTTGCGGAATTCATGGGGTATACCTTGTCGGTCTCAAGCCGCAGTCAAATTGCCGCTTCCTTAAACCGTTTGATTGAGGAATCTGAAGGCAAGCCCGAATCCGAAATCTTACAACAAATGGCGATCCGTTCTATGGCCAAGGCTATTTACACAACCCGTAACATTGGGCATTACGGCTTGGCCTTTTCGCATTATACCCATTTCACTTCGCCCATTCGTCGCTACCCTGATTTGTTGGTGCATCGTTTGCTCGCCCATCTAGACGGCTCCATGAACGGACCAACACAGGCCTATACCGAGCTGGAACTGGAGCGCTTGTGCAAATACGATAGCGAAAAGGAAAGGGCCGCTGCCATGGCGGAGAGGGCCGCTACCCGCTTCAAACAGCTTCAAATGCTACAGGGCAAAGAAGACCAAATTTGGGAGGGCATGATTACATCGATCGGGGAGCAAGGCGTTTGGGTGACCTTGGATTATAACCGCTGCGATGGTCTGCTGCCACTATCCTCCTTGGATCACGATCGCTTTTATTACGATGCAGAGGAAATGGCCTTGGTGGGTTCCTCGCGAAACAGCCGTTTGGCTCCAGGACAAAGGCTGCAGGTCCGCATTGCTCGTTTGGATCTTCGCTTTAGACGATTGGAATTTCGATACCACCTTTCCGCAGAGCAACGTTGAACTTGGGTTAACCCTTACTTTTATCCAATGGCAAACCCCGCAACACCTTCTTTCGCAAATGCTTTGAATCGTTACCGCGCTTTGGTGGACCAAGGGCTGAAGGAGCTGGATTGGTCCACGGCCCAACCTGCCGGGCTCTATGCCCCTATGGATTATTTCATGGGCTTGGGAGGCAAAAGACTGCGCCCCGCCCTTTGTTTGATGGCATGCGAAATGGCTGGGGGGGATGCTGAATCGGCCTTGCCCCAGGCCTTGGCCTTGGAATTGTTTCACAATTTCACCTTGCTCCATGATGATGTTATGGATGAATCCCCGCTACGAAGAGGGCAGCCTACTGTACACTTGCGCTACGGTTTGAACGCGGCCATACTCTCCGGCGATGCACTCCTTATCGAAGCCTACAGGTTGATGGTGCAAGCCAAACCGGAACGATTGCCGGACTTGGTCAAGGAGTTCAACCGGGTCGCCTTGCAGGTCTGTCACGGACAGCAAATGGACATGGATTTCCAAAATAGGGAAGAAGTGAGCCTCAGCGAGTACCGGGAAATGATCGGGCTCAAAACGGCGGTGCTCTTGGGTTCTTCCCTCAAAATTGGAGCGATCATGGGCGGTGCGAAGATGATGGATGCGCAAGCCATGTTCCGGGTGGGCTATCTCACCGGATTAGCTTTTCAGGTCCAGGATGATTGGCTGGACGTGTACGGGGATCCGGAGCGTTTCGGCAAACAAATCGCAGGAGACATCAAAGCCTGCAAACACAATTTCTTGAGGGTGACCGCCATGCAAGAAGCCACCCGTGAACAGATGGAACACTTGACCTCGACCTTTGCAAGGTTGCGAACCTATCTTGATCAAGAAAAGATCGACGGGGATATCCGGGTTCAGGACGTGCAACGCCAAGCATGGGTGGACGATACGATAGGATGTTACAACGCAATTGGATTAAAGCAGAAAGTTCAGCAATACAAAGCGGGGCTGATCCAAGATGCACGCTATGCCTTGTCTCGAACCAGCCTTAACGACGCCCCATTGGCCTCGGACCTGATGGATTATGCTGAATATTTGGCCAACCGAATGGAATAATTCAAGTTGGTAAACCGACTGACAATTCCTTACAAGAATCCCAATTCCAATTTGGCCTCTTCGCTCATCAAATCTTGGGACCAAGGGGGATCAAAGGTGAGTTCCACTTTGACCTCGTTCACCCCATGAACACCGCGGATTTTGTCTTCTACTTCCCCCGGCAATGTGCCGGCGACCGGGCAGGATGGAGAGGTTAAGGTCATGGTGACCAGGACCTTGCCTCCTTGTTGTACCTCAATATTGTAGATGAGTCCCAGGTCGTAGATGTTCACCGGAATCTCGGGGTCGTAGATGGTCTTGATGATGTTCAATACCGAATCTTGGATCTCTACAAAGGTGGGGTTCTTGGCGTTATCCTTCTCCGAAAGCTTTGGAGTGGGAAGATTTCGAGGTGCCGCTTTACCAAGGTTTTCTTGAACCGGACGGTACAAGAGCGCGAGCTGGCGGATACGGTCCAACATCCCCGCCAAGCCGTTGGCACGGTTCGGGGACAAATGGTGTTGAAGCCCGGTGCGTTCGTGAAGATCAAAGCGAGTTTCCAAGATGGCTTCCGGGCTTTGATGCTGAAAGACTTTGAGCAGAAGGGTCATGATTCCCTTGACCAACAAGGCATCCGAGTCGGCCGCGAATTCCATACGTCCCTCCGCGTTACACGTTGCTCTAAGCCATACCTTAGATTGACATCCTTTGATGAGCAGGGAATCATTCTTGAAGGCTTCTGGCAGCGAAGGGCATTCTTTGGCCAATTCCAACAGGTATTGATACCGATCCTCCCAATTTTCGAGAAGTTCAAAGTCCAAGGCCAGGTTATCCTGGATTTGTATGGGTGTTTCCATAGCGGTCAAGAGCTGATCCCCAGCATGTGGGCAACTTTGTGGAGGCTATGCCCCAAATACTCGATTTCTTGGTGGGTATTGTAGATGGATAAGGAGGCCCTCACGGTGCCGGGGATGCCCAATCGTTTCATCAGCGGTTGACCGCAGTGATGACCGGTTCTCACCGCAATGCCCATGGCGTCCAGAAGCATGCCCACATCGTAGGGGTGGGCATCGCCAAGCAGAAAACTCTGAACGGCAATTCTGTCCTTGGCATACCCAATTCGACGAAGGCCGGGGACATGATCCAAAACTTCTTGAAGATGGGTGTACAAGGCTTCCTCTCGGGATTGTATGGCTTGCCATGACCAGCGTTCGATGCAATCGATTGCGGCGCCCAGCCCGATGGCTTGAGCGATGGGGGGTGTACCCGCTTCGAATCGCAAGGGTGGGTCGGCGTAGGTGGCTTCGGAGTATTCGACTTCTCGAATCATATCCCCACCGCCTTGCCACGGGGGCATGAGGTCCAGATGTTCGCAACGGCCGTAGAGCACCCCGATCCCTGTGGGCCCGAATATTTTGTGCGACGAAAAGCACAAGAAGTCTGCTCCTAGGCTCTGAACGTTAATCGGTCGATGGGCAATCGCTTGAGCGGCATCCACCAGGACTTTGGCGCCTACGCGATGAGCCTTCGCCACAATTTCTTCGACGGGATTGACCGTCCCTAAGATATTGCTGACCCAGACCATGGCCACAAGTTTCGTCCGTGGGCTGAGCATACGATCCAAGGCCTCCAGGTCCAATGCTCCTGCATCGTTAAGGGGAACAATTTGAAGTGTTGCCCCGCTGCGTTGGCAGAGCATTTGCCAGGGAACCAGGTTGGCATGATGTTCCATCGCCGAGACGAGGATTTCGTCTCCAGATCCGATGCATGTCGTTCCCCAGGTGTTGGCCACAAGGTTAATGGCCTCGGTGGTGCCTTTGGTGAAGACAATTTCATTTGCGGAACGGGAAACAATGAAATTGGCCACCTTGCGTCGTGCATCTTCGTAGGCTTCCGTGGCCATTTGGCTCAAACGGTGTACCCCTCGGTGGACGTTGGCGTAGGATGTGCTGTAGAAAGTTCGCTCTGCATCCAGAACCGCCATGGGTTTCAGGGTGCTGGAGGCATTGTCGAGATAAACTAAATCATGTCCATGCACCTTGACCAATAATTCAGGAAACTCATCCCGAAAAGGCGAGCCCTGCGAAGCAGAAGGTTTCAAATCCGTCATGTCGTTGCCAATCCGGTCATTCATTGCCATTCCAGCTGATCCAAGTGGGCCATCACCTTGTTCCGTATGACCTCATCTTCCAACTGATCAACGATTTCCATGGCAAAGGCCAAGGTAAGCATCCTTTGGGCCTCTTCGAAAGAGAGCCCACGGCTTTGCAAATAAAAGATAGATTCGGTGTTAAGTTTTCCCATGGTTGCGCCATGGGAGCATTTGACGTTATCGGCAAAGATCTGCAATTCAGGTTTGGCGTTGACTTTGCCGGAGCGTAAAGTCGGCTTTGAAGGGTGACCCTGGGCCAATGACATCGGATCCAACATCAGATTGCTGCTGCGTTGATAGGCATTGGTTTGCTGGGCATGGGGTTCTACCCTCAAAACACCGTTAAAGATGGTGGTGGAATTGGGCGCAGCAATGGCTTTGTAGTGCTGGTGGCTGTTACCTTCCAGGGCATGATGCTGAATTCGGCTGTATTGGTCGAGATGCCCTCCACCGAAGGCCACACTTAATCCCAACAAAGTGCTGGAACAACGATCCCCTTTTTGCTGAATGTGAATGTTGTTGCGAATCATTCCGGAGCCCAAGGAGATGGTTTGAACCTCGAGCTTGCTCTCTTCTTCTTGCAGAGCATCAATTTGGTGCACAAGGGCTTTGGCTGTAGGGCAATGGAAGAGGCGGATCAATTTCAACTTTGCACCTCGGCCCAGGTGAACCTGCAGGTGGTGCAAATTCATATTCTCAACAGGGGTGTTGTCGCTTTCTTGCAGGGCGCTTCTTTCGGCGTTATTCCCTTCAGGCCTCCCTTCATCGAATTCTTCGATAAGGGTGAGCTGTGCCCCTTCATCCACTTGAATTTGATGGGTAAAGCCCGACCAACCTGCGTTCACCGAAGGGGCGTGCGATAAGCGAAGCGGAGCATCGCAGGTGGTCCCGGCAGAGATATGGGCATGCCAACCACCATGCCTTGCGGCATGAATCAACCCGCTGAGCTCATCGAATGAGGGGAAGAGCTGCTCGGCGTTGTGCAATTCCGTGAAAAGGTCCAGCAATTCATGGGGTTGACCTTGCCATCCCGAAGACGACAGGGGGCCTTGGTTCATCGAAATCTTGGAGGCCCATTGATGAAGGTCAGTATATTTCCAAGCCTCCAAGCGGCTGCTTGGCCAAGCGATCTTGGTGGTCGATGGAGCGGTATGGCTTGAACTCATGCCAATTCTGCTTTGAGCCAATCGTAGCCTTTTTCTTCCAACTCGAGAGCGAGGGTATCGTTCCCGGTGCGTACGATCTTGCCATCCATCAAAACATGGACGATGTCGGG
>VGFN01000008.1 GCA_016868875.1 Bacteroidota bacterium | reverse complement strand
AGCAGTGGTTTGGTATTGCACAATCACATGGCCGCCTAGCCGGGCATACTCCATCAACACGGGATGAAGATTCCCTGCGTTGGCATAGGTATTGTAAAAACGAACCCCAATCAGCACCGATTGGCATGCCTTCAATTGCTCAAGAGTCACCGAGGCAGGATCCAAATCCGTCACCTTGTACCCCATCACCCTCAGCGCTTGAGGTAAGGCATCCCCCGCCCCTCGCAGATAGCCCACGGTTCCTGTGGGCTTGGCCACTTTGAGGCGAATCAAGGAGGCGGTAACCTCCTCGGTTCTGGTCAAGACAGGAATATGGTTGTATTCAATTTGCTGAATACCGTGAACAGGAATCGGCCACCACGAGCCTTGCTCTGCACGCCAAAGTCCGGGAAGCAGGAGCCCTTCTTCTCCTTTGCCCTTGGAAACATCGCGCAGGATCACGTCCAACGTGTAGAGGGTATCGGTTTGAGGGGATTCCAGAATCATGGGGTTGGACAGGACCACCCATCCGGCCGGCCAGGCCCACAGGTCCAATTTGATCGTGTCCGGATAACGTTGCCGAAGCGGTCCTGGTTCGATTCGAAGGGCAAGCTGCATTCGAATTTCCGAGCGAGCATCCGTTGCATAATACCGTGGTGCGTCCAAACGTATTTGATACGCCGGGACAGTCTCCACCGGCCTGTAACGTTCGCCCAAGACCGGATCGGTCCACTTATAATGCAAGGGCAATTTGCTAACAATATCCACAGAATTACCTTCGTGGTACAAGGTTCTCACCGTTTCCAACACGAAGGAAGGTGGAGTTTCGTTGCGATGAGCCATGGTATCAAGGGCCGCATAAAATGCTGTTTCATTGGGACTTGCCTTCCAAAATGGGCCCGCATATCGCAAAGTGTTTGGCAAGAACGCTTTGAACTTATTTTTCGCTAAGGAATCTTCTTCTTGGAACTCCAAATACCCCAATTTCAAGGAATCCGCCTTGTAGAACAAAGAATCCACCTTGGAGAACTCGGAAAGTTCCGTATCCCACTCCTTCAGGACACGGTACTGAAAATTCGAATCCAAGCCCCATAATTTCAAAGAGCGAAGCGAACAGCCTACATCGTGAACGGGCAATCGTTGCAGACGATGCCATTCAAAATCCAAACTATCCCCTGGAACCGCCTTGGTGTTCGAGGCCACCGCCTCTTCCCATATCCCCAGCGTCTCCAGCAAGATTTTGTTTATGTGCACTCTGCGCTCATTCAGCCATAAGGAATCTTCCGCATTCAACCCGTTGGCCTTAGACATCGAATCCAACAACAAACGCATTTGGATTAAGGAATGAGCCCATCGGGTGGACCATGCACCTTGGCTCAGGATATTCAGTTTTTTCCATTCGCTTCGGTAAGCCGACCACAGCGCAGTGGTGGGATCTGCTTCCAACGAGCGAAGACAACCTTCCAGCGGACTAACCTTGGCCGTATCCCCCGCCAGCCACTGGAAATATTCCCATTCGCTGCCCCGCTGCCTGGCGGATCCGAAACCCTGGCTTTGATGCATGGAACGGCTTTCGGCGGCCATCTCCCCATAGGATAAGCCCAAGCGTGGGTTATATCCCCCCACGTTGAGGCGGAGCAATCGACTTTTGTCGTAGTCTTGGCGGCCGTAAAACCACCAGCTGGTGTTCCAAACCACCCTTTTGGCCTGCCAAACCGTCACGCTTTTGAGTTGATCCGGGAATCGACTGCTGTCGGCCGCTGCGAAGAAGGCCTCCACTGCCAATTGGGCCGAGGCCGTATGATGGCCATGCGTGGCTGCCGGCAGGGGGCTGAATCGCGTCACGATTAAGTCGGGTTTGAAAAGGCGAATCGCCCAAACCACATCCTTCAAGATTTGTTCCTTGTCCCAATGGATGTAGGTCTCTTCAGGACTTTTGGAATAACCAAAGTCATTGGCTCTGGTGAAAAACTGTTCTGCCCCATCCACCCTTCGAGCCGCTAACAATTCTTGTGTTCTTACCTGGCCTAGGTCGTAGCCGGTATGTTCTCCTAACAAATTTTGTCCCCCATCACCGCGGGTCAAGGAAAGGTACGCCGTTCGGCATCGGGCCTCATTGGCCAACCAAGACAATAGACGTGTATTCTCGTCATCGGGGTGGGCCGCCACGTACAGAACAGAGCCTGTAACACCCAATCCACGGATCTCTTCCCGGATGCGATCCTGGTTCCACCCTGGGCGGTAACCGTATCCTCCTTGCGCCAAAGCGCTACCCAACCACCCGAACAGCGCGATGAGCCCCAGGGAAAATACCCGCATGATCTGCCCCGCGATAATTACTTTCCTTTCTTCTTCCCGGATGGAGGTACCGGAGTCGCCTTGGCCGACCATTCGGCTTTGCGAGCAGCAATGTCCGCCGCGTTGCCCAAGTACCAATCTGAATTCTCAGCCTCGCCTTTGAGCCTGGCTTGTTCGGCCTGCTCCGCGGCCTCACGGTATTCTCCTTTGGCCGCATGCACTCTGGCCAGCGTCCAACGAGGATAGAAATGCTCCCCGTTCAAGCGAACAGCTTTGAGTGCTAAGTCCAAGGCATAGGCCTGATCGTTCCCTTGCTCCAAGGCAAAGATGGCCGCATTGGCGCAGGGGTACCAATCACCGGGGCGATCGGCAAAAAATTTACGCACGTTGTTCATTCCCAGGGTTTTGGACTCGGCACTGATGGGAATCACCAACTGCATGTTTTCCCAATGCAAACGAAGATTGGCAGATGAAGCATTGATAAATTCCAAATCAAAGGCAAGACGTTCCCTGAAGGAAGCCGCTTTGGAAGGGGAAACCTCAACACGAACGATATCGAGGTTTTCTTTAAAAGAGGTGGAACCCCATTGGCCTTCGTTCGAATTCAAGGCGACCGTCCAGGCTTTGCCGGCTCTGGGAATCATGTACAAGGCGTATTTGCCCGCCTTCACGGTTTGTCCGCCGAAGCTTACCTCCGTGCTGAATGAAAGCCAGGTTGCGGCGTTAGCCCCGCTTCGCCAAATTTCATCGTAGGGCACCAGCCCCCCCCAAATTACACGGCCATTTACTGCCGGTGATCCAAAGTCTACTTCCAAATCGGTTACCCCCATGACGAGCTTGCTTCCACACCGTGGCGAAGGCTGAGGCAGGACCAATTGAGCCCAGGTATGGATGCTCCAAAAAGAAAGGAACGCGGTAAGGAGGATGCTTGGTCGTAATAATTTGCTAGTCATACGGTAATGGGGTTAATGCTTACAAAACTAACCCGCGTGTCCGCTAATAGGCTAACCTTCGTGCAATCCTCCTAATTTTGAGTATGAAAAATCACTTTATTCTGGTTGAAAATCAAGTGCGGCCCGGGGTGGCGCTGTTGCGGCTTAACCGGCCCAAGGAGCTTAATGCTCTTAATTTGGAACTCATGGCCGAATTGCGGGACGCTTTGCAGGCCCTTGACCAAGACCCCACGGTTCGAGTCATGGTCCTCACGGGCAATGACAAAGCCTTTGCCGCCGGAGCCGATATCCACCAGATGAGCGACAAATCGGCCATTGACATGCTACGCATCGATCAGTTCAGTACATGGGAACAGATTCGTCGCCTCAAAAAGCCTTTGATTGCCGCTGTTTCGGGGTTTGTTTTGGGAGGGGGCCACGAGCTGGTGATGCATTGCGATATGGTCATCGCTTCCGAAAGTACCCGCATTGGGCAGCCTGAAATCATGTTGGGCATCATGCCCGGTGCTGGAGGCACCCAACGTTTAACTCGGCAAATTGGTAAAGTCGCGGCCATGGAAATGGTCCTCACGGGTAAACCCATCGGGGCAGGAAGGGCCTACGAACTTGGCTTGGTCAACAAGGTAGTCCCCGTGGAAATCTACTTGGAGGAAGCCCTTAAATTGGCTGCCGAGATCGCCGAAAAAGCGCCGCTTGCCGTTCGCCTTGCCAAAGAGGCGGTCCTCAAAGCCCAAGACTTTGGCCTTAGTGAAGGTCTGGAATTTGAACGCAAAAATTTCTATCTGCTCTTTGCGACCCAAGACCAAAAGGAAGGCATGGACGCCTTTGTGAACAAGCGCCCTCCTAGTTTCCAAGGGCAATAAAATGGATTGGAGAAAACCCGTTTGGGTAGATTGCTTAATATAAGCCGCGCATCAAGGAAGGGCTAATTCAAAGAAATTAAAGGAAAGCGCCAATAAATTTACCCAACAGCAAGATACCAAAATACAGCAGCATACAGGTTGTATAAAAAATGGCGGTTCTCGAGGGCATAACAACAGGTACTCCCGATGATTTCCTTCCCAAAACCCGAATCATCACCCAGGCCAAGATTCCCCAAGCGGCATAATTTCGAAGTGGGGCAACCAAAAGCGTGGACCATGGTTGGCCCAAAACAGGACGGTGCTGCCAGTTCCAAAACCCCAAGGCGGTAGCCCCGGGCTCCAGGATCATGTCCATGAACACCACCCCCAATGCGGCTAACCACGCATGGGCAGTCGATGGCCACACCGAGTATGCGGCCCAAACCAAGATCACCCAATTAAGGCCTATCAAAGGCGGAACCCCCATGAGTTTGGGGCCAAGCAAGTTGCCGTACCTGTAGGGCCCAAAAATTTGACCCGTGGCTACGCCCAGCCATTCGCTGGTAAATCCTATCATATAACAAATTACCAACGCGGCCCAAGCACGAGGGCTGGCCTGCTTGCGTGATGACCACAGAACCCACAAGGCGCCTGTCAATAACACCGGAAAAGTAAAACCCACAAAAAAATCACGGGTAGTCTGAAAAAGTCCGCCTAAGCCCCCTGCCACAAAGACCAGTGGCCATATCCACCAAAACACCGGAATGGACTTACCCCATTCCAAGACCCGTAAGCCTGTCTTATTCTCCATTCCTGGAGCTGCGCTTGGAACTCCTGCGCGACCGTTTACGGGATTCGCGAAGACCATCCAACAACCATCGTGTACTAATGTTGGCTGAATGCAAACAAATGGGAATACCTCCCCCGGGATGCACAGAACCCCCACAGAAATAAAGGCCGTGAATACGGGGGTGTTTGTTGGGGTAACGGCGAAACGCCGAAAAAACTGAATTCGAATGCTGCCCATACAAGGCCCCCGCATAGGTTCGGGTTGCTTTTTCGAAATGCAGTGGAGTCATGATATTTTCGTTCACAATCAACGATTCAACATCACAACCCAAATCCGAAGAAAGGCGTTGCAAAATAGACTTGCGAGTGAAATCGCGAATTTTATCCCAATCCTGCTTTTGATCGCAAGGCACATTCACCATCACGAACCAGTTTTCATGACCAGGGGGGGCATCATCGAACTTCCGCTTGGAACTCACGTACACATACAGGGTAAGATCGTGGTAAGGTTGCTTGCGGGTCATGCAATCAAATTCCTTGCGGTACTTCTTGGAAAAGAAAACATTGTGCAAATCCAATTGCGGGAAATTCCCCTTGATCCCCCATTGAAAAACCATTGCGGACATCCCCAAACTCTTAACCCGCATTTTGGGTTCCATCAAATCCCTGGAAAATAGATATTCTTTGGCATACGCAATATCCAATGCCGACACCACCCGGTCAAAAGCAATTTTCTCATCCTTGACTTTAACCCCGAGGATCCTGTTTTGAAAAACATGAAATTTATCAACCTTGGTATTTAAACGAAGTTCCACACCCAAGTCATGGAGAAGCGCTGCCAAGGCGTCCCGAATCGCGATCATGCCCCCATGCGGATAATAGGCCCCTATGCCGTATTCTACATGGTTAATCAAGGCCAAAGTGCCTGGAGCCTGGTAGGGATTGGAGCCGTTGTAGGTTGCTACACGGGAGAACATTTGAGCAGTCCGCTCCTTATCAAAATGACTTTTGTTAAAACGATACAAACTTTGGAAAGCCCCAATAAAAGGCAAGGCCATCACCTTGATGAGGTTTGCAAAAGTCCAAAGTTCAGAACGGCGGTGTATGGACCTCTCCAAGAAAACAGGGGCCGTCAATTCATACAACCACTTGACCCGCCTGAGGTAACGCAAGACTTTGGAAGGATCTTCGTTAAACTTATCGTAAAGTTCTTGGCTAAATTTTTCTTGATCAACCCAAGCATCAACCCAAGCATTGTGCGCGTAATGGTACCTCGTCAGGAGGTCCAGCCGATCATACTGCATATAATTGGAAAGCTCCTTGCCACAGTCCTCGAACAAAGCCTCCAAGGTTTGGGGCAAAGTGAAAAGCGAGGGACCGCAATCAAAGCGAAATCCATCGCTCCTCCGCTCACTAAGCTTTCCGCCCAACTCGGCATTGGCCTCAAAAAGCACCACTTTGCATCCTGCATTGGCCAATCGAGCTGCAGCGGCCATACCTGCTATTCCCCCACCCACCACAGCAACCCGTGCCTTGCTTGCAAATGACTCTTTATTCCTTGATCCCCTCTTGCGCTCCGACATGGTAAAAAATTCGAATAATCAACAATAAAAAAACCTACAGGGAATGGATCTCGTGCGCAATAAACCTTGGAGCGATGACCTTAAATGAATGGGTTATACAATACTATTCCGAAGATAAAGCATCAAAAATCTAAAATTGTCATTTTTTATAAAATTTTGACCAATCCTCGGAACTGCTTGGTACCGTCTGGAGCCTACCCTCGTTGCTCCTCTTGGTCAAAAGACTATTCAGGAAGGCTCTATCCTCCTGAACATGGGACGACAAGCCTAGCCAACCCGGCATTTCAGTTTCAAGGGTAAGCCTCAACAGCCTCCACCGGGGATCAGACCCATCCCGCGCTACCGCTTGATTCAAGAGCGCGGAGGCGGCTTTGGCGTTTTCCAGGCGTGAAAGCGGAGAACGGCCATCGCGGGCTAAGAGGCCACGGTAAGCACCTGCAAATCCTGGATTCGATGGCTCAGAATGCCTGCCCTCACCGAAGATCGCCTGGAAATGGGAAGCAGTGAAAGGGTGTTGGGCCGCCTCAAAATAAGCCTCCAAGGTCAACGGACCCTTCGTCGGACCTGCCCCCCATGCGCATGAGAGAAAGGACAACCAAAGCAGCGCTCTCAAAAAGAATTAGGTAAGCTTATGTTGCAACACTGAATAGCACAACAACGCGGCTTTCTCTGCATTGGAGATCCGAATGCGCTCCATGAGAATTTGATCGGACGAGGCCTGTTGAATTTTACGAAACAAATTCTTGTAAAATCGATAGGCGGTAAGAACCCCAATTCGAGCCCCGCGAGGCAAGCGCATAATGGCCTTGTAGGCCTGATCAAAATCGTGTTGGATATCCTTCTCAATTTCTTTTTTGGAATGGCTATCCAATTGAACACCAAGGTTTAGATTCGGGAAATAGGTTCGACCACGGCCTTGGTAGTCATCCTTCAAATCCCGCAAAAAATTAACTTTCTGAAAAGCAGCACCCAATGCCCTTGCGCCTTCCTGCAATTCTTCGTAAAGCCCTGCTTGTTCGTAACAAAAAACACGCAAACACATCAAGCCCACCACCTCAGCAGATCCATAGATATATGTCTCGTAGGAGTCCTGGGCATAGGTCACCTGGCGCAAGTCCATGGCCATACTGTCCAAAAATGCATCAATCAAATCCGTACCGATCTCGTATTGACGCACGGTCTGTACGAAGGCATCCAATACAGGATTTAGACTAATTCCTCTTTCCAAGGCCAAGTACGTGTCCCTGCGGAATTCATCCAGCAACAAGGCTTTGTCGAAATCGTGAAAGGTGTCCACGATTTCATCTGCATACCGTACAAATCCATAAATAGAATAAATCGGAGCCCTGAAGGAGGGCTGAAAGGCCAAGATGCCCAGTGAGAACGAGGTGCTGTATTTCCGGGTAATTAGGCGGGAAATCGAAAAATTGGTGTCGCGGTAAAGACTAAGCATAAGGAATTTTGGTGAAGCTAAGCAATCTTATCGAATAAACAAACCAAAGCCCCTATTGGTTTGGCCATTCTTTGATCAGCTCTTTGCCAACGACCCTCCCGGAGATCAGTGAGGGGGGAACCCCCGGACCAGGCACTGTCAGTTGACCACAGAAATACAGATTGCTGAGGCTACGGTGCTTGAGCGATGGTTTGAGAATGGCAGTCTGCCTTAGGGTATTGGCCAAACCGTAGGCATTGCCTTTGAAGGAATGGTAGTCCTTGATGAAATCGTTATGGGCATAGGATTTCTTGTACACCACCCAATCCCGAATAGGTTGCCCGGTTAATCGTTCGAAGCGATCCATGATCAAGGCGTAGTACTGCTCTCGGATATCTTCGCTGTCCTGAAGTCCTGGGGCCAAAGGAACCAAAATAACCAGGTTTTCCATGCCCTCAGGGGCCACCGTGGGGTCGGTCTTGGAGGCGAGGGATGTGTAAAACAAGGGCTTGCTGGGCCATTGGGGACGGGCATAGATTTCCTCGGCATGCAATCCAAAGTCTTCGTCAAAGAAGAGGGTATGATGCGTCAGTCCTGGAATTTGCTGGGACAGACCGATATAAAAAAGGAGGCTGGAAGGTGCCAAGGTCCTTTGCTCCCAATAGCGGTGACTGTAATTACGGTGTTGAACAGGGAGGATTTCCTGGTCAAAGTGTCGGTAATCCGACCCTACCACCACCGCATCGGCATGGTATACTCCGTCATTGGTTTCAATCGTTTGAACCCGGTTAGCCTGGCATCCTACCGACAAGGCCTCCTTACCGTAGAGAATTTCAACGCCAAGTTCTTGGGCGAGGGAAACCATGGCATCCACGATTTTGCCCATGCCGCCCATGGGGTACCAGGTCCCCAAGCCCAAATCTGCATAATTCATCAGGCTGTACAAGGCGGGTGTATTCTGTGGGGTGGCTCCCAAAAAAAGCACCGGAAACTCCATCATTTTGACCAGATGGGGATGTTTGAAATGCGATCGAACATGCGAAGCGATGGAGCTGAAAACATCCATACGCAACACATCCCATAAGAGTTTGGGGCTCAGAAATTCTGTGATAGATCTGCCCGGTTTGAAAACCAAATCCTTGACTCCCACTTCGTATTTGTAAGCAGCCTGTTGGAGGAAAGACCTCAACTTGAGGGCCGCGCCCTTCTCGTAGGACTCGAAGAGTTCCTCCAAAGCCTGGAGATCCGCAGGGACAACCAATTGATCACCAGGACCATAAACGATGGTGTACGCAGGGTCCAATCGAACCAAATCGTAGTAATCGGAAACCTTCTTCCCAAAGAGTGCAAAGAAATCTTCAAAAACATCGGGCATCCAATACCATGAGGGCCCCATATCAAAGCGAAAACCCTCAGCTTCCAAGACCCTGGCTCTTCCGCCGGGCTCTTGATTTTTCTCTAAAATCTGAACTTGATAGCCTTCAGCGGCTAAAACACAGGCAGCGGATAAGCCCGCAAAACCGGATCCTATAACAATTATTTTGGTAGCAGTGGGCATTGGGCGATAACATGCAGAATTACGCTGCATTTAGCCCATAAAGGTCACCATAAACCGACAGTTTACGCTTCAATGCTTTGCGCGCCAGGTGAATCCGGGTTTTGACCGTGCCAATTGGAATTCCAAACTGGTCAGCAATGTCTTGGTATTTGTGTCCACGGAAATTTAGCATGAAGGCCTCCCTCAACTCAAAGGGTAGCACGGCGATGGCCGCATTCAAATCTTCCATAACCATCTTAGACTCGGCTTGGTTGGGAATATGCTGACTGGATTGATTGATGTAATAGTCCTGTTCTGTATGGTCCGAGAAGGTATTGCGCTTGACCTTGCGACGGTAATTGTTAATAAAGGTGTTCTTCATGATGGTGTACAACCAACCCTTGATGTTGGTATCCGGGGCAAAGCGTTCGCGGTTGGAGAAGGCTTTGAGATAGGTTTCTTGCAACAAATCGTGGGCATCGTCCCTGTTTTGGGTCAAAAACAAGGCATAACCTTTGAGCGCGAGTGCGTGGGCGGCAACTTGATCGGTGAAAGAATTTTCCATTTGTTTAACCATTTAGGGTGAATTGTTAAACAAAAGTAGGCATGATTTTGGTATTTCCAAATTTTTGTGGAACTTTTTTTAAAAAAAGTTAAACAGAATGAGAATTTTGTCAAAAGCCCCGCAAAACAGGCTTTTTTCTGGGTCAGGATTACATGCCAGAACCCATCAAGGTCTCCAAATGGGTCCAAGGCAAATGGTAGGTCTCACCCAAATGCCTTTGGGTAAGGTGGCCTTGATGGCAATACACCCCAGCCCTTAAGCCCTGTTCCAGCCAAAGCAAGGCCTCGGCCCCACCCCGCTGACCCGCTTCCAACAAAATGGGGGTCAAAATATTGCTAAGGGATTCGGAAGCCGTTTGCGAAACCCGTGAGGGGATATTGGGAACCCCGTAATGCACCACACCGTGGTGTTCAAAGACCGGTTGGGTATGGTTGGTTAGCCTTGAAGTCTCAAAACAGCCACCTTGATCAATGCTCACATCCACAATGACCGCACCGGCCTTCATGCCCATGACCATGGCTTCGGTTACCACCATGGGGGTTCGGCCACTTCGTGCACCCATGGCTCCGACCACCACATCAGCCGTCGAAAGTTGACTTACAAGAACCGAAGGGTGAATTACCGACGTGTAGACCGGCCTACCCAAAAGCAATTGCAGTCGCCTAAGCCTACGAATGGAATTATCGAACAAGGCCACTTCACTGCCCAAACCCAAGGCCGCTTTGGCCGCATGCTCTGCCACGGTACCTGCTCCCAAGATGACCACCCTGGTCGGAGGAACCCCGGTCACGGAGCCAAGCAATCGACCTCGACCCTGAAATTGATTACTCATGTATTCCGACGCAATGAGAATGGCCATCGTGCCTGCGATTTCGCTCATGGATCGGACCACCGGCTGGAAACCACTGCGATCCGTGAGGTATTCGTAGGCAACACCGGTAATTCTACGGCCAATAATTTCTTTGAGATCCCCGGATTTCATGCTGGGCAAATGCAATGCGGAAAAAACCATTTGACCCTGACGCAAATAATGCAATTCTTCTGCCGGTACCGGCCCAACCTTCACCACCAATGGACACTGATACACTTCGGTAGGTCCATCAACAAGCAAGGCTCCCGCTTCGGCATAATCCTGATCCGTGAAAAAGCTGTGGATTCCCGCATCCCTTTCCACGACCACCTCATGGCCGTTATGCACCAACAAAGCAACCCCTTGAGGCGTTATCGCGACTCGATTTTCTTGAAAACCCCGCTCGCAGGGTATTCCAATTTTCAAACCAACCTGTTTGCGATCAACTTTAATTCGGGCAACCAATGGGGCGGCTTGGACCATGGAGTTCAATATTGGGAATTAACGAATATAAGCAAAAAATCGCTTAACTCAAATCAGATTACGACGCCCAACCCTTAAAACGTAAACGACGCTGTTGCGTTAAGGTTGCCGATGGTGCGCTTCCTGTACAGGTCTCCAGCTCAAAATGAGCCATGCCTTCCGGCATAAAATCCATGGCTTTCTCAGGCCACTCTACCCACAGCCATTCTGCCCCGGCCACCAGAATTTCAAGATCCAAGGCAAGCCATTCTTTGGTATTCCGCAATCGAAACAAATCTGCATGAACCACTTGTCCACCATTGGCCGTCATGTAGGTTTGAATCAGGCTGAACGTAGGGGAGGTGGGCAGCGGGTTACAGCCTAAGTATTTCCCCATTGCGCGAATCAAGGTTGTTTTGCCGCTACCCATGGGGCCGTTCAATGAAATGGCGAAGGGGCCTGACCTTGGAATCCTTGGCTGACCCTGTTGATGCTTCACCCAATCAAGCACCTGAACGGCCACCTCATCAACCTCATCCAGGCCAAAGATCAAGTCAAGCATAACTAAGAGAAACCGCCAACCCCTGGAGGAGTCGCAAACAGATCATGAAAATAAATTAACCCGCAAGGGCCGCAGCCCCGCCGACAATTTCCGTGATTTCGGTCGTGATCGCGGCCTGACGAGCGCGATTGTACTGCAAGCGAAGTTCCCGTAACAAATCTCCTGCATTTTCGGTGGCCTTGTCCATGGCCGTCATGCGGGCGCCATGCTCCGAGGCCTGGGTGTCCAACATCGCTTTATGAAGCTCGATGGCCAGCGAAAATGGTAACAAATCCCGCACAATTGCTTCCCGACCCGGCTCGTACAAATAATCCGCCTGAGCCTCTTGGCTCGCCGAAACTGAAGCGGTTGATGTATCCGACTCCGCCTGAAGGGGAAGCCAAGGCATTACCTTAAAATACTGAACCACCGGGTTCTTGAATTCACTGTAAATCACCACTACTTTATCGTATTCCCCGGCCACAAAAGCTTTGCTGATTTCTTCGGCCATCTCGGCGGTGGCTTGGTAGCGGATTTTGAGCATGAGATCCTTAAAGCGCAAATCCTTGGGCAAATCCGACCGTTTAAAAAAGTCAGCCCCTTTGCGACCAACCGGAATCAGGGTGGCTTGTTGATTGGAAGGCAAATCTTGGATAAAGCGGCGGGCTGTTTTGATCAAGTTGCTGTTAAAACCCCCGCATAATCCTTTGTCGGAGGTCAACAAAACGACCCCAACCCGCTTGACATCCCGGACTTGGGTCAAAAGCATTTCGGTATCTGAACCCTCCAACCCGGCCACCAAGCGACCCACGATGTTCTGAAGTCCCTCCGCGTAGGGGCGAATTTGCTGAATAGCTCCTTGCGCTCTCCTCAATTTGGAGGCCGAAACCATTTTCATGGCTTTGGTTATCTGCTGGGTAGAGATAACCGAGCCGATGCGTACCCTGACTTCTTTGAGATTGGCCATGCTGGGGAGGACTTACCGGGATTAGGCTTTGTAGCGGGCAACCAATTGATTGGCCGTCGATGATAACACGTCGGTTAGGCTATCTTCAAATTTGCCGGCCTTGAGGGCCTCCAATACGTTGGGGTGGTTCGCACGCAATGTCGCCAGAAAATCCGCTTCAAATTCACGAACCTTGGCCATGGGTACTTCCATCAAAAGACCTTTGGTACCCAAATAAATAATCGCAATCTGGTCTTCGACCCTAAACGGTGAATACTGCGGCTGTTTCAGAATTTCGACGTTTCGAGCCCCCTTATCCAAAACTGCTTTGGTTGCGGCATCCAGGTCTGAACCAAATTTGGAGAAGGCCTCCAATTCACGGTACTGGGCCTGATCCAGCTTAAGGGTACCGGCAACCTTTTTCATGGATTTGATTTGGGCATTACCCCCTACCCTGGACACCGAAATACCCACGTTAATGGCGGGACGTACACCGGAGTTAAAGAGGTTAGACTCCAAGAAAATTTGCCCATCCGTGATCGAAATAACATTAGTCGGAATATAGGCCGACACATCACCAGCCTGCGTTTCAATAATGGGTAGGGCGGTTAAGGAGCCCCCACCTTTGACCTTGCCTTTGAGCGATTCGGGCAGGTCGTTCATTTGGGCGATGATCTCGTCGTTGTAGTTCAACTTACAAGCTCTTTCCAAAAGACGGGAGTGGAGGTAAAAAACGTCCCCGGGGTAGGCCTCGCGTCCTGGAGGACGACGGAGCAACAACGAAACTTCCCGATAGGCTACCGCTTGTTTGGAGAGGTCATCGTACACAATCAAGGCAGGATTTCCCAAGTCCCTGAAGTATTCCCCTATCGCAGCACCGGCCATCGGCGCGTAGAACTGAAGAGGAGCAGGATCCGAGGCAAAGGCCGCCACCACGATGGTATAAGGCATGGCTCCTTTATCCTCCAACGTTTTGACGATATTGGCAACCGTAGAGGCCTTTTGACCAACCGCAACGTAAATGCAATAAACCGGCTTACCGGCCTCGTAAAATTCTTTTTGGTTGATGATGGTATCGATCGCGATGGCTGTTTTACCAGTTTGACGGTCCCCGATAATCAACTCACGCTGACCACGACCCACCGGGATCATGGAGTCAATCGCTTTGATTCCTGTTTGGAGGGGTTCATGGACCGGTTGACGGAAGATTACCCCAGGGGCTTTGCGCTCAATCGGCATTTCAAAGGTCTCACCTTGAAGGGGACCTTTGCCGTCAATCGGCTGACCCAAGGTGTTGACCACCCGACCCAACATTCCGTGGCCCACCTTGATGGAAGCGATAAGGCCGGTACGCTTGGCGGTATCGCCTTCCTTGATGCCTTCGGAACCGCCCAAGAGGACCGCTCCAACATTGTCCTCTTCGAGGTTGAGGACGACGGCTCGGGTGCCGTTAGAAAATTCAATGAGTTCCCCTGCCTGAACGCGAGTCAAGCCGTAAAGGCGAGCAATACCATCCCCGACTTGAAGTACGGTACCGATTTCCTCAAGCTGGCTTTGCGATTGGTGTCCGGAGAGTTGTTCCCTGAGGATCGCGGAGATTTCGTCCGGTTGCAATTGTGACATAAACTAAATTTTGGATAGATAAAGATTATCGGAAAATTGACGACGAATTTGCTGCAATTCGCTGGCTAAAGAGGCATCAACGCGGAGGTCACCGCTTTGGAGCACATATCCCCCCAACAATTCAGGGTTATGTTGGTATTCAAAAGCGGCTCCTTGCCCAAAGGCTTTTGATAGGTTGCTCTCAAGTTGGGATCGATTATTTTCGTCCAAGGGGGAAGCCGTTTGAATTTCTATACGAACAACGCCTTTTTGGTTCTCAAACAAACGCACGTAGGCTTTGGCCATTCCACCCATTTCGGATTCTCTGTGCTTGCGAATGGCTAAATTCAAGAAACCTAAGGTTAAGCCGTCAAAGGTGGAGGCAAAGATTTTGTTGACGATTTGAATTTTGAGATCAGGCTTGATCAATGGAGAGCGAAATAAACGCTCCAAATCCTTGCTACCGGTAACAGCGGATGACAAGCTCACCATATCCTGGAAGATGCGCTGCTCCAGCCCCCTCTCGGTGGCAAGCCGTAACAATGAAACGGCGTAACGGGTAGCAATTCTGGAATTGTTCATTCGACGTTCAGCGCTTTGCTTCTTATTAGGGGTTTTACAAATTAAATAGCTTAGTGGGCCGAGTGCTTAGCGGACTGGGATTTGGAGCTGGTCCAATTGTTGGCGCAAGTACGTCTGTTGTGCATCTGACTTTTCGAGTTCCTTGCGGAGCAGCTTTTCGGCCACATCTACAGAGAGGTTAGCCACCAGGTTTCGAACTTCGGTCATGGCGGCTTTGCGATCGTTGGCAATGTCTTGACGGGCCAAATCCAAAAGCCTTTTGCCCTCTACTTCCGCTTTGGCCTTGGCCTCCGAGACGATATGATCACGGGTTTTCTTGGCTTCGGCAAGCATCAAATCTCTTTCGGCACGGGCTTCGGCCATGAGTTTATCGTTATCCGCTTGAAGGCGCACCATCGCCATTTTGGCTTCGTTGGCGGCATCCAGGGCCTGTCTGATTTGAGCGTCCCTCTCGTTCACCGATTCCAAAATGGGCTTCCACGCAAACTTGCGCAGAACGACCAAAAGGAGCAGAAACGAAAGTGCCGGCCAGACCAGCAGACCCAGTTGGGGGGTTACCAAATCCATGGCGACCTCCTTAGGCTACCAACAAGGCAACAACCACCGCAAATAAGGCAACACCCTCGATTAGGGCAGCAGCGATGATCATGGCTGTTTGGATTTTGGGGGTTGCTTCAGGCTGACGAGCAATAGCCTCGGTAGCCGATCCACCGATACGGCCGATACCAATGCCTGCGCCCATGGCGGCAAGACCTGCTCCGATAGCGGCAATTCCTGTAATCGTTGTCATAAATTAAAATTTAGGGGGTTGAGATTTGTTTGGTATGGTTTTAAAATAATAAGAATAAATTAATGTGCATCATGGACGCCATGTTCCGGTTCTGCCGTAGCTAGACCAATGAACAAAGCAGAAAGTAGAGTGAAAACATAAGCCTGAAGCGCAGCGACCAAGATTTCTAAACATTCCATAAACAGCACAAAAGCGATGGAAACCGGCGCCATGGCCAAGGTTTTAAAAATGAAAATCAAAGAAATCAGACTCAGGATAATGATATGCCCCGCAGTGATGTTTGCAAAAAGACGAATAGTCAATGCAATTGGCTTGGAGAAAATTCCAACCACCTCCACGGGAATCATGATGGGATACAACCATTTGGGAACATGAGGTAGGAAAATATGAGACCAATAATGCTTGTTACCACTGAAATTGGTAATCAAGAGAGTGAAGACAGCCAATACCAAGGAGACCGCAATATTCCCTGTTAGATTGGCCCCGGTGGGAAGAAGTCCCAAAAGATTGTTGATCCAAATGAAGAAAAAAGCCGTCAACAAATAGGGCATGTATTGGGCATAACGCTTTTCTCCAATATTCGGTCTTGCAATATCATCGCGGATGAACAGGATGATTGGTTCCAAGAATCGGGCAAGGCCCGACGGCATTCGGTTGTTAGAACGAGCATACGACCGCGCCGCGGAGATAAAGATGATCAAAAGAAGTACAATGCTCAAGAGCATCGAGGCCACATTCTTGGTGATGGATAAATCCATAACGGGCAAGCCCGATGCTTCTTGAATGTGACCGTGTTCATCCAACCTAAAAGTCAGGGCCCCCGATTGGGGTTGGGCGTGCCCGTGTTCAAAGGCCGAGGACATCATGAAATGCCATTGCCCTCCACACCACAAAATCACAGGAAGCGGAATTGAAACAGGATGAACATGGCCTGCCTCGTCGCGATGGTCGTAAAGATGCCAATCATGGGCATCCGCAATGTGGTGCAAAATGACCTTCGATGCATCAAATTCTGCTGACTCTTCCGAGTGCCCGGATTTGACAACGGTGTCGACGGAATCAGCGGCGGCGTTAGCATCAACTCCTTGAGGCCATGACACCAAAACCCACAAGCTGAACAAGTAGATGGAGCAACGAATCAAAAAGGGAGTTGAAGCTAATGAATGCACAAAAAGGGCTTAGAGCGCTCGAAGAAGGCTATTTGACCCGCTACGATTGCGGGCGCAAGATAGAAAGCAAGGCCCATTTTACAAAAATCAAATGCACCAAAACAATGGCCACAAAACCCAAGCCTGAATGGCGATGCTGAAGGCCTCCCATTTGATAAAAGACCAAGATCCCCAACAGGTTCAAAAGAAGATGTACCAAGGAAAAAAAAGGAGCCCCCTTGGAGAGCCAACCCCTATAATTCGACCATGGATGAGCAAAAATGGCCAAGTTCAGGGTATTCAACCCAATGCATATCCAAAGGCCTTGACGCAAGGAGGGAAGCGCGGCTGCGTTGATCCCAAGCTCCAGCTCCATACCCCCCCGAATGATCAGGTTGAGGAAGGCAAAAGCGAGCCAAATGACCAAAACATACCAACCCCTTTGCATTTCAACCCGGAAACTTTACGAACGGAACCGAGACCAAACCAGGATCATGGCCATCATCAAGCCCAACAAAAGGCCTGCAATGGTCAACCACGGCCGATCCAAAACCATTCGAGCATCAAGTTCATGGCCAACCCATGCGCCTAATCCAATGGGAACGGCCATTTGGAAAGCCAGACCGCCGTACTGAGCGAGGGCGTCAGGCAGTTTTGGCATGGGCGTCCCCGGCATAGACCCCTCTAAGGGCTTGCATAGTGCATTTGCCTGTCAACTGGGCACCTTCTTCGACCACCAATTTTGGAGCGGAAATATCGCCGATCACTTTGGCGGTTGCCGAAAGCAATATGGATTCGCTGGCTTCGATATTGCCCTCGATTTTCCCATAAACGTGCACATTCTTGCCGCGTGCAACCCCTTTAATCACCCCTTGAGCACCCACAACCAGACGACCATCCGTGGTCACATCCCCATGGGCTTGTCCATCAAGCCGTAAATCGCCTTTGCAGCTTATATTCCCCTCTACACGAGCTCCTTCGGTCAGCGCATTCATCTCGACCCCGGTTGGCCGACCCAATTTGAGTGGTAAGTGCATGTTCATAAGGCAAATTTAGGGTTTTTGAGGTGTTTTTGTGTCTTGTCTCCTGACTTTGGAGGCCTTTTGAAGGGCAAATTCCCTTTCTACCTCCCAACGGAGCAAGGAATCAGCCCTGCCGAGGGCGGTATCCAGGAGCTCAATGCCGTAACTGTACCCCACATCCGGCCTAGGTAAATCCTGGTATTGGAAGGAATCCTCACCCAAGATTTCTCTACGCAGAACCGACATGTTTCTTTGATTCATGAGAATATAGGCCTCCAGAGAATCGATCCTCTGCCCCTGAAGCACCACTTGCTTTTGCCATTTGCGCCTGCTGTTCCCCGGCACATACGAGCCAAGAGGGGTATACACCAAAATAGCCCCAAAAAATAGCGAACCCACCACCAAAAAGGTGCTGATCAGCACCAACCAATTCCAAGGCCTAAGCAAAATATTGATTTTGGCATGGAGATCGCCTTCTGAACGGACAATAAGGCGATAATCCAGACGCATTTTGCGCCAGAAATCCACCAACCAACGAACGAATCGAAAAGGTTTCATTGCCTTGGTTGCAATTTATACCTTTGGAGACGTTAATGGGTAGCGCACCTTGTCAATGAGTTTACAAAATTCTCCACGTCCTAAGGCGGTTTTTACGGATCGAGCCAAGATGGCCCTGATCGCAGGCCTCATCCTTATGGGCTTCATGCTGCCGGGGGCTGTTCAGTCCCAATCCTGGGTCAAAAGGCAATATCATAACGTCACCGCCCGCTTTAACGGGCTCTATTATGCCAAGCTCAAACACCGTGAAGCCATGGAGGAAATCATGTTGGCCCACAAAGATGATTATGCCCAATACTTGCCTGTTTTTGTGGTGTCCTTGGACGCAGCGGTGAGCTCCGGAGCTTCTTCCTTTGAGGAGTCCATCAAGAAATGCTCCAATGTCATTCAGCGCAAAGAACATAGCCGTTGGATTGACGAGAGCTTTCTGCTCATTGGGGAATGCTATTATCTCCGCAGAAATTTCTTTGATGCCATCGAAACTTTCCAGTACATCAACACCAAATTCAAGGGAAGTCCCGAGGCAGATTTGGCCTCGGCATGGCTCGTGCGTTCTTACACCTCAACCAAGCAACATAGCAGGGCCCAGGCCGTTGTGGACCGAGCCCTTGAATCCAAAAAATTCAGTCCTGAGCATAAAGGTTGGCTGTACTTGGCCGCAGCAGAATCCCAGTTGGCGCAAAATCGATTCCAGAAAGCCTCTGAATACTTGGAACTTGCCCTGAAGTGTCGATTACCAAGAGCCCAGAGACGCCGAACAGCCTTCCTTCTTGGTCAAATCTACCTCGACATCGAAAGCCGTAAAGCGCCCGCACATTTCCGTAGCGCCCTAAAAATGAGACCTGAACCGGAAATGAGCTTTCAATGCAAAATTCGGATGGCTTCTGCATACACCGATATTCGAGAAGGGAATCTGAAGGCGCAACGAATCCTGCTGAAACTCGCCAAATCCAAAAAATATTTTGCGTACCGCGATGTCTTGTATTACGAACTGGCGCAAATAGATCAAGATCGAAAAGACAACAAATCAATGTTGTCGAATTTAAGGAAGTCGTTGGGGTATTCTTCCGAAATCAATGCCCAAAGGAAAAAAACTTGGCTCGCCTTCGCGGATTGTTATTTCAATGCCAAAAATTATCCAAAGGCACAGATGTTTTTTGATAGTTTGGGGCAGAACACCGACAAGGACCACCCTCGTTTCAAAGAAATCAAGAACAAACAGAATTACTTGGGCGAATTGGTCAAAAACATGCAATTGATCGAGTTACAGGACTCTTTGCTCGAATTAGGGGCTATGGACGAAAATCGTTTGATTGCCAGAATTGATCGTATTCTGGACGAGGAGAGGCAAGAGGCTGCCCGTGAGAAAGCAAGGCTAGCGGACTCCATCAAAGCCGCTGCTAACGCTGCATCCACAAGCCCCCAGTTTATCGATCCCATGCTCATGCAAAGAACCATGATGAGCGCGCCAACCGCCAATGCGAGTGGGGATTGGCATTTCTATAACAACCAAATCCTAGGCGCGGACCTCAACCAGTTTATGCAGCTTTGGGGTAAACGCGAAAACAAAGACCATTGGCGAAGAAGCACCAAAGGCCAAAATGATGAAGGCGAAGCCCAGGCCGGTTCCAGTCCAAGCGAAGAGGTAAGCGCCGAACAGGCCTTGGCAGATTCTCTTGCCAAATTACCCCGAACGCGGGAAACCCTTTTACAACAAATCCCTCGTGACGAGGTTTCGCGTACCCGTTCCTTGGACCTGGTTCGCAAGGCCCATGTCGCGCTTGCCAAAGGATACAAGGATCGCTTCTCGGATTATCCTGCCTCCTTGGGTTGGCTGAGTAAACACCTCAAGAGATTTCCGGGTGCAGTCAGCGAGCCAGAGGCCTTGTATCAATCGTATTTGTGTTATGATTTGACGGGCAAGGTCGCGGAGAAAGAACAAATGCGGCAGCTCTTGGACAGCCTATACCCGGAATCGTCCTATACCAAACTCATAAACGGCTCCTATACAGCCAATACAGATTCCATGCATGAGGCTGCGGATCTCCATTATAGGGAATGTTACCGATTCTACTCCATGGAAATGTACGACTCGGTAATTTTCCAATGCAAAATGGCCAAAGCGCGTTTTGGATCGGATACCCTGATACCCTATTTCGGCTTTTTGGAAACGGTAAGTGCGGCACGCAAGGACACAAGCCTTCTGATTCAAGGCATGGAGGCTTTGGCAAATCGGCCCGATGCCGGTCAAGTCGCTTATGCCGCAAGGGATTTGTTGAATATCCTGCGACCTACTGCGACCCAAGGCCCCGGTGGAGGGCCAAGCAAGAACGAGCCCAGAGGCAAGGTCAAGGATCGCTACGAATTCAAACCGGATTCCTTGCAACCGCATTATTTGATATTGCGCATGGATGCCTCGGTTTATAAGAAAAACATTGAAATTGGCGTCAAATTGACCCGTTTCGCGGAGAAAAATTTCAAGCGATTGGGCATCAAGATGTCTTACCCTTTGTACAAAGAAGTGGAACAACTGATTCTGCTGAGGGAGCTTCCTGACCTGGCCACTGCCGAGCGATTTTGGCGAGAGGCACTGGCGGACAAAGATTTATTCAGCAACCTTCAGAAGGACCAATACGATTGGTTTTATGCCTCCAAAGAAAATTACGGGAAACTGTATAAAAATTTATCTTTGATAGATTATTTGAACTTTTTTTCAGAAACCCACTAAAACAAATTCGCTTTTGAGTCCAGAACCCGTTTACCTAGGCAATATTTCCCCTAAAGGTGAGGCCAAGCCCCTTTGGATTAACCGCGTTTGGATCATTTACTCCGGTTTTTTAGGGGTCATTGCCTTTTTTTTCATGATCACCATTTACGGGGGATTGGGCAGCATGCCTGATTTTCAAGATCTTGAAAATCCACGCAGCAATTTGGCCAGCGAAATAATTTCCTCAGACGGTGAAACCATCGGCAAGTTTTATCTTCAAAACAGGTCCTATACCAAGTTTCATCAAATTTCACCTCATGTTATAAATGCCCTAATCGCGACTGAGGACATCCGCTTTTATCAACATTCTGGAATTGACCTGCGAGCACTCATTCGAGCAGTTGTTTTTGTTGGAAGAGATGGTGGAGCATCTACGATAACCCAACAACTTGCCCTAAATCTCTTTGGAGAAGGCCGCGCCAAATCAAAACCAGCTCGGGTCCTTCAAAAAATTAAAGAGTGGATTATCGCCGTACAATTGGAAAGACGATACACCAAACAAGAGATTTTAGCCATGTACCTCAATACCGTCGATTTTGGGTACAATTCATTTGGAATAAGTTCAGCGGCTCAGACTTACTTCAAGAAAGATGTTAAAAAACTGGATATTCATGAGGCGGCCTTGTTGATTGGTCTCCTTAAAGGAACCTCGTATTACTCCCCTGTTAGGCACGAGCAAAGGTGCTTGGACCGTCGAAATACTGTTATTAATCAAATGATTAAATATGATTTCCTTGAACCCGCCCTTGGAGATGAATACAAGGCAAATCCATTGGGCTTGGACCTGAACCCCCAAGGACATTCAGTAGGTTTGGCTACCTATTTTAGAGAAGTTCTTCGCCAAGAATTAGCTGAGTGGGTCAAAACCAAGACCAATGAACAAGGTGAGCCCCTCAATTTATATAAAGACGGGCTTAGAATTTATACAACCATAGACTCTCGAATGCAGGAACACGCAGAAGACGCCGTTCGAGTTCAAATGAAAAGCCTTCAACGCGAATTCGACCAACATTGGTTAGGAAAAGCGCCTTGGGGTGAATTCACAGAAATTATTGAACAAGGAATGAAACGATCCGCCCGCTATCATACACTAAAGAACGAGGGCTGGTCAGAGTCTGCTATCCGCAAGAATTTCAACGAACCCACTGATATCAACTTGTTTAGTTGGAAGGGCTTCAAGAATGTCAAGATGACGCCGATGGATTCCATTCGGTATGCTAAGAAATTCCTTCATACCGGTTTCATGGCCATGGATCCTCAAACAGGATTCATTAAGGCATGGGTAGGTGGCATTGATATCAATTTCAGCCAGTACGACCATGTGAACCCAAGCGCGAAAAGGCAAGTTGGTTCGTCGTTTAAACCCTTGGTTTACACTGTAGCTGTTGATAATGGTTTTGACCCTTGCCAACCGATTCCAAATTCACCGGTCACCTTCGAGGAATTTGAAAATTGGACACCACAGAACTATGATGGTAAAGTGGGTGGCTCTATGAGCATGTTTCGTGGCCTTGCTCTTTCTGTGAACAATATAGTGGCCTACCTAATGAAGCAGGTTGGTCCTCAACCCGTTATTGATATTTGCCGTAAAATGGGTATCACCTCGCCCTTGGATCCTTATCCTAGCTTGTGCCTAGGAAGCTTCGACATGAGTGTATATGAAATGGTTGGCGCATACGGAACCTATGCAAACCAAGGGGTATGGACTAAGCCTGCTTATATCCAAAAAATAACTGATCACAAAGGAAATATCCTTTTTGAACATACTCCTGAAACCAAAGATGTAACCAGCGAGGAAACCGCATTTGTTATGACAAAAATGTTGCAAAAAGTTGTTGATGAGGGCACTGCTTCAAGGCTTCGAAATCGCTACCAACTTAAAGGTGACTTTGCCGGCAAAACCGGAACTACCCAAAACAATTCGGACGGATGGTTCATTGGATTTCATCCCAACCTCGTGGCGGGGGCTTGGGTTGGAGCAGATGACAGGGCTGTGCATTTCCGTAGCACCAGCCTGGGTGGAGGAGCCAACACGGCCTTGCCCATTTTCGGGTTATTTATGCAGAAGGTAATGGCCGATAGCCGACTTAACCTTAAACCAGCAAGCTTTCCCGTCCCCGAAGGAGGGATAAGCATCAACATGGATTGTTCCGAATATGCCTACGAAAAGGCCGAAGATGAAGATAGCTGGGGAGATTCCAGCGATTGAGGCTTAGTCCTGCTGGAGACCGGGGCTCAGCAAAATAATTTTGTTGGACAAAACTTCGACCACCCCACCGAGCAAGTTGAATTTCATATCTTGTCCGTCCAATGTTCTGAAGTGAAGAACCCCTGGATTGGCCAAGGATGCCACGATAGGGGCGTGATCCTTGAGCACTTCAAAAGGGCCATCGTTCCCTGGAACATGGACCGAGACCACCTGTCCCTCGTAAAGAGTCTTCTCGGGGGTGAGCACCTGAAGGGTTAAAGCCATGGGACTTAGGATTGTTCTGCCAACATTTTGCGACCGGCCTCAATGACATCATCGATGCTCCCCTTGAGATTGAACGCCGCCTCAGGGTATTGATCCACTTCCCCATCGATAATCATGTTGAACCCACGGATGGTTTCTTCAATGGGAACGAGTACCCCGGGCATTCCGGTGAATTGTTCGGCAACATGGAAGGGTTGGGAAAGGAAGCGCTGAACGCGGCGGGCGCGGCCCACCACTAATTTGTCCTCTTCACTCAATTCATCCATCCCCAGGATCGCAATGATGTCTTGCAGCTCTTTGTAACGCTGAAGAATTTGCTTAACCCGCATGGCACAATCGTAATGTGCATCGCCCAGAATGTCCCGGGTCAAAATGCGGGATGTAGAATCCAAGGGATCCACCGCAGGATAAATACCAAGCTCAGCAATTTTACGGCTGAGTACCGTGGTGGCATCCAAGTGGGCAAAGGTGGTGGCAGGAGCAGGGTCGGTCAAGTCATCTGCAGGGACGTACACGGCTTGAACCGAAGTGATGGAGCCCCTTTTGGTGGAGGTGATCCGCTCTTGCATCAGACCCATCTCGGTGGCCAAGGTGGGCTGGTAACCTACCGCTGAGGGCATCCGTCCCAACAAGGCCGAAACCTCGGAACCGGCCTGGGTGAAACGGAAGATATTGTCTATGAAGAAAAGGATATCGCGACCGCTGGCATCTTTCTCATCGCCATCGCGCAGATGTTCGGCCAAGGTCAAGCCGGAGAGAGCAACACGAGCACGTGCTCCCGGTGGTTCATTCATTTGGCCAAAGACCAAGGAGATAC